>JAXHTN010000130.1:0-5808 GCA_034190145.1 Halobacteriota archaeon
TCTCGATAGGATGCAGGTTCTATCCGGCAAATAAGAGAGGTCCAACGGTATTCTACTTCCATGGAAACGGTGAGACTGTATGTGATTATGACTATGTTGCTCCACTATTTCAGAAGATCGGCATCAATCTCTTCGTCAACGACTATCGTGGATATGGTCTGAGTGACGGTTCTCCTACTGTAACAGATATGGTAAAAGATGCACACACTCTCTTTTTAGGATTCAAGAGGTTCATAAGCGAGGAAGGGTATGAAGGGAACGTCTTTGTGATGGGGCGCTCTCTTGGTAGCATACCTGCAATAGAAGTTGCATCAAGTTATTCCGGAGAACTCAGCGGGCTTATTATCGAGAGCGGTTTTGCAGGTGTTCTCAAGCTGATATCACGATTCAACATAAACATTGGAAGCTTGGATGGAGATGAAGGAATAGATGAAAAGGTAGGGAAGATAAAGATACCTACCCTTGTCATCCATGCGGAAAAAGACCAACTTATACCACTCTTCATAGGAAAAGGGCTTTATAATGCTATCCCTTCCGAAGAGAAGACTCTAGTTGTGATACCTGACGCAGATCACAATAATCTAATGGTGGTAGGAATGGAGGAGTACTTTAAAGCCTTGAGTGATTTCGTTATGGGAAGTGAGAGTGAATAGTGTAAGAGAAGAGACGGGAATACTGACATTTCTATTATTTTTCCCCTGCCATTGTAGAGTTACTTTCTGGCTCTTTTGCCTATTCTATAAATGAGATACTTCTTTTGTGGAGAAGGGTTGTGATTAAAGGATGATTTTATTTATCGGTCATCTTGCAATTGATTGAAACCGAATCTATATTTTTGTACTGACTCCATAAGGATTGCCCCCCAAAGGCCTAGGCAAGGAAAAAAGTTCTATATTTATCATACATATATTTTAATATCCATAAGATGAACACAAAAATTAATAAAATGATCATAATTTTTAAATTAATGATCATTGTATTACTGATTATGGCTAGTGATACATATGTGTGTAGATGAACAGATAACAATCATAGGATTGACAGGTCCCATCGGAAGTGGATGTTCGACATTATCTCAGTTTCTTAGTGACAATATAGAAAATATTGAATCCTTTATAAAAGAAGTTGATAAATGCACTCAAAAAGAGATCGATAAATTATACGATTCTAGATATTCTATTGAATCTTTTGAGAAAAACAACGAAAAACAAAAACAACATATTGAAGAAGATGGATTTGAGCTTTTTAAAAATGATACTCATTCGGAACTTAAGAGGTCCCTTGAGATTAGACAATATTTGAATTTCTTAGATGATAAGAAGATAAAAAACGCGATTGGTAGAGGAATAAAAAGAATATCTGTTTCTGATTTAATAGTTGCTCACACTATTGTAAATAAGGACATTACAGGAGAAGATGAAGATATTAAGATATATATTGAAGGATTTGATAAAATTAAGATTAAAGATGAAGATAGAGATTTATTAAAAAAATTATTAAAGACTGAGGCATATAAAACAAAACAAGAAGATTCTGTAACTTTAGATAACATATTTAAAAAAATAAGAGATTTTAAAAGATATTTACGTGAGGAAAAACCTAAGATTTACCGAGATCTTTTACAGGACTTTGGAGATAATTTAAGAAGAACAGGCAATCCATATGACTACTCAGAGCTCGATTTAGGTGAAGAACGCCAAAAAGAAAAATTAAAAAACAATAAAGACATCTTGAGTAAAAATATTTTAAATATCGTAAATGTTTACAATAAGAGTGGCGAGGAGAAATACAATTTTTTCGTTGTTGAATGCTTGAGAAATCCTTGTGAAGTAATTTATCTCAGAAGAAAAATACCTGATTTTTTCTTGATATCTCTCTACGCTGATGAAAATACACGAAAAGACCGATTGAGGGCAATGGATTCGGATAAAGATTTTAAAGATCAGGATGATAGAGACAGTGGAAAAGGTTTAGATTCAATCGAGGAATTATACAAGCAGAATGTCTCTGAATGTGTTCGGATATCAGACATTGCGATAAATAATGAGTCCGGTAAAGAAGAGCTGAAAATAAAAACTCTACGATATTTAGCCCTTATACTGGAGAAAGGATGCACCAAACCGACTAAAGACGAAGTTTGTATGAATTTGGCTTATACAGCCTCAATGAGATCTAACTGTATCTCTAACGAGGTTGGCGCTGTTATAACAGACGATAGCGGATATATTCTCGGTGTTGGATGGAATGACGTGGGTGAAGGTCAGATCAGTTGCGGCTTGAGATCCATTGATGATCTTCGCAGAGACAATTTTAAGAATTACATAGAGATACTAAAAACTCAGAAAGATGAAAAAGATGCAGAAGATATAATAAACCAGATCTATAAAAATATTGGAATTGAAGAAGAAACGGAAAGAAACGACGTTCGCTACTTTTGTTTTAAAGATGAGATGGCAAGAAAGATAGAAGAAGAAACTCTTGAAGGTAAAGAATATTCAAACGATTGTGAAGAAAACATTCGTAAAATTTCCAAAAAATTTAGAAAGGAGATAAAGAATTTACAACAACATTGTAAATCGCTTCATGCAGAAGATAATGCAATAATTCAGAGCTCAAAGATTGGAGGGGTGGGATTGAAAGGAGGTACAATCTATGTAAACCTATTTCCTTGTGAGGTCTGTGCCAAAAAGATTTGCCAGGTAGGAATCAAAAGACTCGTATTCGTTGAACCATACCGTGGTTATTCTAAAGATTTATTCTTAAATGACGGGATAAAGAAAATCGAAATAAAACATTTTGAAGGTGTCATGCCCTATTCTTATATCAGACTTTTCAAACCTGATAGACACTTAAAAGACTGGCAAGAATTAAAGATATCCAAATTGGTAGATTGATATAATGTGCTAGTGTGCTCGCACGGAGCTTTCTATAACTTTATACTTCATATTACATCAATCTCTCTGCCTTAATAACCTCGAAAAGAGAGTCTTTTACGGACTTTAAATGAGTTTATGCCGAGATGTTTGCTCATTAAAGATTAACGAGGCTGCCGGATCTTCCATGTCCATGTTCTGACAAAGTATGCCGAGTTTCTTATTATCCGGGAAAGCAGGTCCACACCTAGAATATTATCTTTCAAACGATCAAAGAACGGATGTACAATATATTTACCCATAAATTTTCCACCTCTCACGGATTCGGGACTGTAGTGGATGAACGGTTCACCATCAACCGACTGCCAATATGCATATTTCAAGGCTCCGATTTTGGGGGGAGGATCCAAATTGGCGTTTATGAGAGATATCAACTCTTCATGATTAGAGGGAGTATGAAGACCTTCCAAATCTTCGTAAAAACACCTTCCAACAAGAATTGACGGCCTTCCCCAAAAAACACTCTCGATACCTAGAGTCGAACCGAAGGTGATGCATTTTTCACACGACTCCATGAGTTGATATGAATCGATCTTGTCTTCGGGTGATATTTTGATCAAGTTTTGTGCGTCCATTTCCTCTATCTCTCTTGTTTGAGTATTTTTCACTCCTTTCAAATTTGGATGGATTCTTAAATAGAACCTGATATCCTCACTTATCTCTGATTTTAAGATGGCAAGGATCGCTTCATTTTGATTCCTATAGATTGGATTCTTCCAATCCGAGATGGCTTCAAATTCATCTTCAGATGAGATAAAAATTGCAATATTTCTCTTTGAAGGGTCAAAACCTTCTGGTAGGTCTCCTTTTTTCTGACTCTTCGTATATGAATGCCAACTCTGATCTTTTCCGCATCGCCTTTCTTCAAACCAATAACTTGCAGCATCACTTTTCTCATCAAATGAAAAATCATCACTCCAACAAAGATCGATCTGATTCTTTTGATATTTGAGATCATGAGGAAGTGTATCTTCAATAAGAACGTACCTCTCTAGAACACCTGCCCGTTCATGAAGGTATGTCTTTATTCCTAAATCCTGCGAAGCTCTAAGTGCGGGCCTCATTGCGACATACCTACCATTAAAGAGATAGAAAATATCCGGTTTGATTTCTTCAATATGATAAGCGATAGCATCGTAAATTTCCATTGCCATCCTTAGATTATTTTCAATAAATTTTTTATGGACCCTAAGATCTGGATCCGGTTCGCGAACCATGCTTATAAGTGTGGAAGCAACCATCATTCCATAATCGATACCGCCAACTTTATACTCAATCAACTCTTTAATCGAGGAAAACTCCGGAAAATCACAATCTTTTCTAAATCTATGTAAGGCCAAATCATGCCTGAATTTCTCTGGTAAATCAACTATTTTAAGTCCCCTGTCCCGCCTCGATTTACATAAGATGCAACCCAATTTAAAATAATTTGGATTCGGTTCACATGAAGGAATGTCCCCTGAACATTGGATTATGTGTACCTCATCCCCCTTGTTTAAATGATTGGCAATGATCTCCAGATCAGTTACCAGATGTGGGATCCAAGCGGCAAAAGGCATGTATATTAGGACTTTCATTTTTAATATATAGTTTTGAGTTGTTGACATATATATTTAAGCTTTCAATATTAATTCCAATAGAATAAGATCTGTAGGTTACCGGCGGACGCTGGCTATTAAAGGTGGCAATTTTTATACTTCAAAAAAGTCTAGGTCAATCTCTGAAATTATTCGCATGAAACGCCTTTTAACAGATCATACACCTTATCATTCTCAACAGCACCTTTTAATTTATCAAATACATCGTTCACATTCTCTAAGTAATATCAATATGCTCTTAAAAGTGACAAAAGGATACGTAAACGCTTTTAAAAGCAAGAAATCCCTTTTCAATATCTCCTGTGTAATAGTGTATGCAACGCGTGACTGTCTTCACCATAATCAAAAAAAGTTGTAAGTGGTGGAACAACATCTAATAATTGAATATTCATTTCATGTTCTAATGCATGTTTTTTCCAACCTTCGGTGATCAAATATCCTATTTTACATAGGTGATTAGGGAAGTTATTATTCTTCATTTTATTTATTATGGAGATAGACGCGACAGGACCTACTCTATCAATCCAATAAAAACTACTTATGAAGCTATCTTGGGCGATATCCATTAATTTTTTTAGCGTATTTATGGCCATGACTGAGCTTTTCGAATGAAATCCCCAGATTACTACATTTTTTGAGTGTATTTCGACCATCACAAACTCCTTCGTCTACAATATTTTCAAAACTCATCCCTTTTTAATTTTTTGACATTCTGGATGTCCTCATTAAACGATTTTAGGTCCAATCTTGGGGTTTCAAATGTCACCAATTTAGATGGGTTATCATTGATGCACTTTAATAAAAATTCAAAATCATAATCCCCTTCCCCAATATTCAAATGTTCATCCTTCTCATTATCCAGTTTTCCATCCGAAATATGAAACATTTTTGGTCTTAGCTTTAATAATTCTCCGATGAATTCTTTGTAAGGAGTATTTAAACTAACCGCTGCCTTTGCTGCGTGATTTAAATCCAGGCAAAATCCCATATCAGTATCATCCATTAGTTCTTCCATCTGCTCAGACTTATATCCTATCATGGGTTCATCATCTAACCCCACTTTTGGCATATTCTCAATTAAAAATCTTCTATCTTTTATATCATTTATAAATTCTATTGCATCGTCTACCAAACCATAACCAGGATGGAGAATCAGATATTTTGCATTAAGCTTATCAGCCCATTCAACGCAGTTATTTATTCTTTTTAGGTTTAACTTCTTCTTTGTCAAGTCGGCGATATTCACACCCTGTCTTTCAGTTGTTATATGAATAACG
>JAXHTN010000131.1:0-5768 GCA_034190145.1 Halobacteriota archaeon
AATCTACACAAGTAAGCCCTTTCTCATAATGTATATCTGCATGAGGTCCTTGACTATTATGCACAGGCATATCACCGATGAATGTCGCTGTCTGCTTCTTGAAATGGCATTGATCGCACGTATCTATTGTTATCTCTGATCCATGTCCACCCTCATGACATTTCTCGCATGTGGTTGCATGGCAGTTAGAACAGTTCCAATCCGAATAGTATTCATCCATATCTATTCCGAAGTGGCCTGCCGCACCAACTTCGTATTCACTCTTCATTCCCGCACCGGTGTAGTGTAAAGACTTTGTAAAGTTCTCAGCAATATCTGCATGGCAACCTTCAGCCTCACATCCTCCAAAATCCTCGGCAATCGCTGTTGATCCCGTAATCGATACCAATAGCAAGGCCAATGCAATCAGCATCAAATTCTTATTAAACATTTGAAAACCTCCTTTGCTTATAACTAAATGTATGTTTAGATGTCAGTACTTTAATTTAATTTAACTTAAGTTTTTTTGTAAAAAAATTTATGAATTTTGAAGATAATATTATTGTTTTAGTATGATGGTAAACATGGATGAACTAGACAAGAAGATAATAAGGGCCTTTCAACAGGACTCCAGGCAATCATTCAGTAAAGTGGCAGAAAAGGTTGGATCAAGCACTGCTACTGTCAGTGATAGAGTGAAAAAGCTTCAAAATTCAGGAATTATCAGGGGATATACAGCTCTTCTAAACACATCGATGATAGGTATGACGACCCTCATTGCAATGGTGAGGATGAAACCGGATTATAGCATTACAAAGGCCGGAGAGGAGATATCCCAGCTCCAAGAGGCATGCTGTGTGCACAATGTTACCGGAGACTTTGATATACTAGTAAGTCTGAAATGTTTCGGTTATGATGAGTGTATAAAAGTAATCGAGAAGTTGAAATCTGTAAGCGGTATCGAGAGGGTAGACACTCATATTGTGTTAAAGACGATGAAGGAGCAGCTGGAGATCGGATTATAAAACCAAGAATCGCTGTTATTTAGAAGTTTGACGAGCATAACAACAAGAAATTTTAAAAAAAATAAAAAAGAAATTGGAGAAAAGGGGGCCATCACTCTCCAATCTCTTTGAGCCTCTTCTTTATCTCTTCGAGTTGTTCACTGAGTAAATTTGCCTGGTTCTCAAGAGCCCGGATCTCTTGTTCTTTTGTACTACCGACCGGTATATTTTGTGTAACAGGAGTTACTTGTCTTCCTGTAGATGATTGATTCTGCATCCAGTTAGTAAACTGTGGCAATTGTCCTGTCTGCGACAGATACTTTGCACCTGGTGGAAGCTCACCCCAGCCAGGAGAATACCCGAACCTCATCCACCCGGGTTGACCGGTTGCATAATACATATTTCTATGTCTATTTCCCATTTTTTCACCTCCCTTTCTATTCAACAATTTAATTTTTTAAGTACAAACCATGATTAAAAGCCGTTCATGCCCTTATCATCTGACAACCGCAACCAGGGCATTTCTCTTCAAAGCAAGGAGCGCCTGCCCGATGTGGTATTGTAATCCCACAACTCGGACATTTGCATACACCGCCCGGTCCCGCCGCTCGCGGACCGCCCATTCTTCCATTACCGCCACCCCTACCCATTCCTTGTGGAGCACCGACTACGTTTCCTCTTGGCATTTGAATCACCTCCTTTCAATTTTTTCAATTATGTTTTTCACATTGATTAAATCCTCTTCAATATGCTCTATTTTCTTTTTTAAACTAGTATTAGGCCTTGATATTGTATTAAACCCTTTTTCAATATTCATTATTTCAATAGCACCTCTTGGACATATTTTTATACATGAACCACAGCCAGTGCATAAGTTATAATCAATAACCGGTCTTGGTCTTGAGTAAATCATCTGATAACCTTTATATGATCTTGTCTATCTACCACCCCTTCCTCTTCCATGTCCGCCCCCTCCCGAACCAATACCGCCCATTCCGGAGTGTTCTGCAACTGTAGCACCCCTGGTCTCGTCAAATCCACCTCTTTTATAGGCATCAATAGCTTCACGGAGTGTACCGGAAGCACCGGTTATTATCTTTATTCCCGCTGCAGATAGTGTTTGAAATGCATTTGGTCCTACATTTCCAGTAATTACAACCTCTGCTCCTTCATTGACAATAGTCTGAGCAGCCTTTATTCCTGCACCACCCGATGCAGAGATACTGGCATTTGATAAAGCTTCAAACTTCATCGAATCGGGGTCAACAATTACAAAGTACTGACATCTACCAAATCTTGGATCAACTTCTGCATCAAGGTCTTTACCTGTTGCCGTTATACATATTCTCATCTTTTTCACCTCATCTTTTTTATCCATTCAATTCATTTTTCCTTTGCAGTATGGTGCTTTTTTATCACAGATCGAGATCAGCTTGCCATTTTTGTACATTTCAAAGGCGTAACCTACTGCGCCCATAGCACCTGTTATAATCTCAATTCCTGAGGAAGATAGGATAGAAAGGGCATTGGGCCCAACATTTCCGGTTATAAGCACCTCTATACCTTCCTCGATCAATCTTTCCGATGCTTCTATTCCAACATCATGTTCATCGGTTTTATATTCGTTTGGAATAGAATTAAAGTCCATTGTATTAGAATCTAAGAAGATAAAGTATTGACACCTTCCGAATCTTGGATCAATCTCGGAATCAAGATCTTCACCAGTTGCCGTTATACATATCTTCATATTCCTTTCACCTCCTCTAACTCTTTACAAAATTCTGAATCTTCTCCGCTATCTCCTCAAATGATTCCGAAGCTTTCGAGTTGCCAAGGATAAATGGTCTTCCCATGTCAGCATCTTCAACAATCTTCGGATCGATAGGAATAAAACCAAGGAAAGGCACATTCATCTCGCTAGCAGACCTCTTCCCACCACCAACTTTAAAGAGGTCTATCTTCTCTCCACATTTGGGACATATAAGGCCACTCATATTTTCCACAATCCCAATCACAGGTGTCTTAAGCTCTCTTGCAAAGTTTACTGATTTTCTGGAATCGAGAAGTGCTACTTCCTGTGGCGTTGTGACGATTATCGATCCGTCAATATCCGGTATGAGTTGAGCAACACTGAGTGGTTCGTCTCCTGTTCCCGGTGGTAGGTCAACTATCAGATAGTCAAGCTCACCCCACTCCACATCTGCAAGGAACTGTTTTATCGCAGTCATCTTCATAGGCCCCCTCCATATCACAGGGATATCGGGGCTTTGCAAGAGAAAAGCCATTGATATCACCTTCAGTCTTGGTGGAACTATCACGGGAAGTATTGTGCCATCTTCGGTAGCAGTTGGAAAAGTCTCTTTTATTCCAAGCATCTTCGGAACATTGGGCCCGTGAATATCTGCATCAACAAGCCCTACTTCAAACCCATTTGCAGCGAGTGTAAGGGCCAAGTTAACCGCAACTGTGCTCTTTCCAACTCCGCCCTTCCCACTCATCACCATGATCTTGTGTTTAACCTTTGACATCCTATCCGAAACAGCCTTTTCCTCAAGTATTGCCCTCTTCTTCGGATCAGTGCACTCGCCTGCTTCAGAACAGGTATCACAATTATCGTCACATTCTACCATTTTTTACCCCTTTGAGTATCGCCTAGGCCACAAAAACGGATTTTGAGATTCCATGGCCATGATATCTTTTTTTCAATGACCCATCAAAATCAAGACATCATCATTATGAATTTATATTCATAACAAAGCATAAAGGTTTTGGTTTTTTTAATTAACATTCAAAAAGAATAGGTAATTGTACTATTGTATCATGAGTAGATCTTCAACTTCGCCCCACATCTTTTTTATCTGACTAACAATCTCACTATCACCAAACTCTACAACAGCTTTCCCTGCGACCATGGCCTCTGTTACAATGGGATCAAATGGCAGCATTCCAACTACAGAAACTCCTCTACTCTCACAGAATTTGATAATTTCATCAGCATTATCGGTATTGATATCGTATTTATTGATACATACGACTGCAGTTGTGCCGAAACCCTTGACAAGTTCTAGTAAACGTGATAGGTCGTGAAGGCCTGACTGTGTAGGCTCTGTAATGATTAGAGCAAGATCGACACCTGATAATGAGGATATCACAGGACAACCTATACCAGGCGGCCCATCTGTAATAATTAAATCCAGTCCCCTGTCTTCAGCAATCTCTTTTGCATTGTTTCTTACTTGAGTGATGAGCTTTCCAGATGCCTCTTCTGCAATATCAAGTTGTGCATGTGACATCGGACCAAAATTTGTTTCGGAAATAAATGCATATCCTGAGATCTGCTCTTCAAGCGTTATGGCGTCTTCGGGGCATGATATTGCGCAGACGTTGCAACCTTCGCAGAGGATTTTGTTTACCTTGGTATCCTTTATCGCATCAAACTCACAGACCTCTTCACATAAGCCGCATTGCGTACACTTCTCCGGGTCTATTACGGCTAAAGAGGACCCTCTAAATTCATTTTTTTCAATAATTTCCGGCTTCAGGATAAGGTGAAGATCGGGAGCATCCACGTCACAATCGACGATCACTTTCTCCTCTGCAAGTATCACAAAAGATGAGGTTACCGTTGTCTTTCCAGTACCTCCTTTTCCGCTGATGATACAAAGTTCTTTCATAAAACTGGCCTCCTCATCAAGGTCTCTTTCATATCGACAGGTTCGACCTCAGGCCTAGTCATTTTATAAACAGAGACCGTTTTAAGTCCCTTATCTTTGAAGATCTTATTTATCTCTTCCATCTGGCCAGGGCTAAGGGCCTGCACCGGGCATGGGCGGGTTGGTGTATTTATCTGAACTTCTTCCGGACCAATCTCAAGGGCAATATCTGCCATCTCACTGGCATAGCCCATATTGAGATCAAAAAACATCATCTGCAGTGCAAGATTGCCTTTGTAGGTCTTGCAAAAACCTTTGATTCCTGTAAGTATCTTTTCATATGAGATCTCGGAGATTGGCCGGTTTATACTCTGGAAGATCTGATCATTTGGCACGTCAAGTTTTGCAACGACTATGTCAAATTTTGCCAAACTCTTTTTGACGTCTTCTTCAAACATCTTAGAAGAATTCGTTAGAATGGCTATCGGTAGATTCGTAATACCCCTTACAATCTCAACGGCCTCCCCCAAGTTTAATGCAAGGGTTGGCTCTCCTGTCCCTGAAAAAGTGACAATATCAGCATCGGTTTTTTCAAGGAGGAATGGAAGATCTCGCTTTATCCGGTCCGTTTCTACAAATATACTCCTTTCTATCGTCTTTTCTTTGGTATCCCCGAGTTGACAATAAGTACAGTCAAAGGAACAGACATTATCCTCTCTTGATATCAGATCAACACCGATTGATCGTCCAAAACGCCATGATGGTACGGGGCCGTATACAATATTCATCATTCAACCGCTCCTTCAATCTTATCAAGTAGTTCCGAGAACTTCTCCTTCCAACCGTCCAATTTATCAGTAAATGTCGATCCTGTGGCGTAAAGCTCTGCAATTCTCCTATCATAGGGGATCTCAAGGAGAATATCAATGTCTTCGGATCTGCAATAATCATAGACCCCCTCATCACCGATTCCTGCCCTGTTTATGATTACACCAAACGGGATATCAAGCTCTCTTAGGACACCAACCATGAGCTTCATGTCATAAAGGCCGAAAGGAGTGGGCTCTGTTACCAAGAGACAAAAATCACTTCCGTAGATGGAATTGATTGCCGGACAGGATGTTCCGGGAGG
>JAXHTN010000132.1:0-5740 GCA_034190145.1 Halobacteriota archaeon
GCGGGTGATGATCAATAATTATATCTACCTTTGCGTCTTCGGGAAGTGGATTATTCGCACCGGGAATTGCCACATCAACAAAAGCTATCTTTCCATAATCCTCCATATTGATCGTATCTATCTTTAAGGTCTCAATATTGAGTAGATTAACAAAAGCCCTGTTTGACTGATGACCTATCTCACCATGATGAAGAATCTCTGCTTCGACATCAACCGTACTCGCAATATATTTCAGGGCTAGTGCGCTTGATATTGCATCAGGGTCCGGATTGTCATGAGTGACTATCCCAAGCTTTTGTCCATCGACACTGCTAATCACCTTTAAAAGATCTTTTGAGTTCTTTGCCGATTCCACCCTCTCCAGATATCTTACAGCTGCATTTGATATCACAGTTGAAGGAAGAATGACCTGATCAACTCCTGCATCTTCAAGATATTCCTTATGGACAGGATCAGAACCCCTCACTACTATGTGTGCACTCGGTGATAGCTTCTTGATTTCTTCGATTAATTCTCTGTTGACTTCACACTCGGAACAGAGAATTAAAACAGCACTGATATGAGCTATTCCGACACTGTCAAGTACCTTCGGGTCGGAGACATCACCAATGATAGCCTCAAGATTCTGATCCCTGAGGGTCTTAACTCTTTCCGGGTCCTTGTCAATAAGTACAACTTCTCTTCCTTGCTTCTTGAGCTCGTTTGCGACAGAGAAACCTACACTTCCACATCCAAGAATAAGATATAAAGACCTGGTTCCTTTCGTTTTTGGAGGGGTAGGATTACCCTCCATTGATGAAATAATAAATTAAGCCCCCTTGCTATACTGTTATTCAATATCACGTACTGTTGTGAGGTATTAAGTATTTTGTTTTACACCCCGATATATATTGCGATTATATTCAATAGACCTTTGTCACCCAGTGTAGATACCTTTCATCTTTACCAAGAATTACATTATTGTATCTCTCTTGTATATCCTTTGTAACAGGGCCCCTCTTTCCGTTCCCTATATTCACATAATCAATGATTCTCACTGGTGTGATCTCAGCAGCAGAACCTGTGAAGAAGATTTCATCGGCTGTGAGCAACTCACCTTTTGTGATCCTCCTCTCCACTATCTCGTAATCCTGATCCTTTGCAAGTGTTATGACAGTGTCCCTCGTTATTCCCGGAAGAATTGATGATCCGACGTCAGGTGTGTGAATTATTCCGTCTTTAACCATGAAAATATTCTCTCCAGGGCCTTCCGCAACGTAACCTAAGTTATCAAGCATTATTGCCTCGTCAAATCCTCTATCTCTTGATTCTATCACCGCAAGAAGGGAGTTTATATACTGGCCGGTTCCCTTTGCTGTTGAGATAGGAATCATCTTTGAATGGGTCTTGACCCACGAAGTAAAAGTACACCTTATTCCTTGCTCGATACCTTCTTCCCCAAGATATGCACCCCATGGCCAAGTGGCTATTGTACACTTAACTGGGCAACCTTTGGGATTAAGTCCGAGGTGATGATAACCGTAATATATGATCGGCCTTATGTAGCATGATGTTAATTTATTTACTCGAACAGTCTTTATTATGGCATCTTTGAACTCTTCCATCGGATATGGTATCTCCATCAAGTACATGCCAGCAGACACATATAACCGCTTCACGTGCTCATCCAACCGGAATATGAACGAGTTATCATCTCCCTCGTAACATCTTATTCCTTCAAAAGCACCAGATCCATAATGAAGAGCATGAGTCAGTACATGGATAGTTGCATCTTTCCAGTCGACGAACTCGCCATCCATCCATATCTTATCCACATCTGAAAATTCGCTTGCCATGTGTTTCTCCTCTTCTTAGAACGAACGGTATTATCTTCTTTGCTATATTATTAAATTTTCCCTATTTGGATCTCATACCTTTAAGACCTGGCAATACCTCTTACGTATGATTTTTTTGCTTTTACGAAGGCCCGGATTTAGATACCAAAGTTTGATATATGGAAGTGAATATCTGTAAAAGAGATTGATGATGAATGGGCAAATATATGAGATTTTTTCCTCATTCCAAGGAGAAGGTGTTCACGTCGGAAGACGGCAAGTATTTGTAAGGATGGCTGGATGCCCATTAAACTGCTGTTACTGCGACACACCTCTTTCAAAGAAGGATTCACCATTGTGTAGGGCGGAGCAGCATGCGAGTACATCGGATTTTGAACTGATCAGAAATCCAATAGAGGTTAATGACCTTATACCTCAAATCAGAAACCTCATGACAAGTGATGCAAAGGCAGTTTCATATACCGGTGGCGAACCTCTACTTCAGGAAGAATTTCTTTATTCTATTGCAGATAGATGTCGCAGGAATGGGTGGAAGAATTACTTAGATACAAGTGGTTTTTCCGCAAGGAGGTTCAGAAAGGTCGTAAACGTGATTGATTATGCAGCAATAGACGTGAAGCTCCCCGACCATCAAGCGGTCATTGCCGAAGATTACAGCAAGCTCTATGCAAATGAGATCTCCTGTATCGAAGTATCATGTGACAATTGTGCGGAGACAATAATCAAGGTGGTTATACTCCCTGGTACGGATGTGGAATACTTCACAAAAGTCTGCAAAGATATCCGATCGATTGTGGAAAATACATCCGCTGAGCTTTACTTTGTTATTCAGCCGGTAACTCTTATGGGGGAAATGAGTCAGTCTTTTACAAAAGAGATATTCGAACTTTCAGAGAGGGCAGGATCATATCTTAAGGAAGTGAGAGTGATCCCCCAAGTTCATAAAATCATTGGAATCCAGTGACGGATTAAATCAAAACTCCGTAATAAAAAAATATTTATCGCCTAAGATCAATGTGGCAATCAAGGAGTCTACAGTATGGAGTTAGATCAATTGAGTATGATTATGGAGAAATACGAAGGTCACGAAGGTTTCCTTATTCAGCTACTCCTTGAGATCCAGAATGAGTACAACTGGATCCCAAGAGAAGCTATCGAGGCGATCAGTAGCAAATTTCAGGTACCAATAAGTCAGATCTATAGAGTAGCAAGTTTTTACCAGGCGATGAGTTTGACTCCGATCGGTCGTCATCTGGTTCAGGTATGTATGGGCACGGCATGCCATGTTCGTGGTGCAAAGAAGATACTTGATAACCTTGGTGATCAACTTGGTATTGAAGAAGGTGAGACGACTGAAGATATGAAGTTCACTTTAAGAAGGGTTAACTGCCTTGGCTGCTGTGCAATGGGCCCTGTTATTCTAATAGATAAGGATTACCATGGTAATGTAACTCCTTCGAAGGTTGATGATATCATTGGGATGTATGATTGAGGTTTTGTAATGTCTAAATTCAATTCGCAATCAGACTTGGAAGAGTATAGACAAAAGATACTATCAGAGAGAGATCCTGATAGGCCGTGCATTACTATCTGCTCAGGGACCGCATGTCAAGCATATAATAGTGAGATTATAGGAAAGTCATTCGAGGATGAGATCAAAAAGCAGGGTCTTGAAGCAGACGTAAATATCAAAAAAACCGGTTGCCACGGATTCTGTGAGAAAGGCCCTCTTGTAGTAATTTATCCAAAAGAGATCTGCTATGTCCAGGTAAAACCCGAGGACGTTGAGGTGATCGTTTCAAAGACAATCAAGGGTGGAGAGATAGTTGAGGATCTACTTTACGTCGAACCCGGTTCGGAAGAAAAGTCCACTTATGAGTCTGAGATCCCATTCTATAGTCATCAGACCAGGATTGTATTTGGCCCCAATAAAAGGATAGATCCTAAGAGTATTGACGATTATATCGCAATCGATGGATATGCGGCACTCTCAAAAGCAATATCTTCTATGACGCCCGAAGCAGTAATTGAAGAGGTCAAGACTGCCAACTTGAGAGGTAGAGGTGGCGGAGGTTTTCCCACTGCAAGAAAATGGGAGTCCACGAGAAAAGCCATTGGTGAACCAAAATATGTGATTGTCAACTGTGATGAAGGAGATCCCGGAGCGTACATGGACAGGTCTCTTATGGAGGGGAACCCTCATAGCGTTCTTGAGGGATTGATCATAGGAGGATATGCAATCGGAGCTTCTGAAGGCTTTATATATGTGCGTCAGGAGTATCCACTCGCGGTTGAAAATACAGAGATTGCGATAAAACAGGCAGAAGAGTACGGACTGCTTGGAGAAAATATTCTCGGATCAGGTTTCAGTTTTAAGATATCTATTCATAAAGGTGCAGGGGCATTCGTCTCGGGGGAATCAAGTGCCCTTATGACTGCAATTGAGGGTAGAGTAGGAGAACCAAGACCAAAATACGTACACACTTCAGATAGCGGATTGTGGGATAAACCGAGTAACCTCAACAACGTGGAGACCTGGTCGAACGTACCACTGGTAATATTAAAAGGAGCGGACTGGTATTCATCTATCGGAACTGAAGGAAATACAGGAACCAAGATCTTCTCCCTTGTTGGGAATGTTAACAATACCGGTCTGGTCGAGGTACCTCTCGGGACGACTCTTAGAGATATAATTTTTAAGATTGGTGGTGGCATACCAGATGACAAAAAGTTTAAAGCAGTCCAGACAGGTGGTCCCTCAGGCGGATGTATTCCTGAAGAGTATCTAGACATACCCGTAGACTTTGATCGTCTGACCGAACTCGGTTCCATGATGGGGTCTGGAGGAATGATAGTGATGGACGAGGATACATGCATGGTCGATGTTGCCTGTTACTTCATCGAGTTCCTTTGCGATGAGTCCTGTGGAAAATGCGTCCCTTGTAGAGAAGGCCTCAAACATATGCGCAAGATCTTAAACGACATATGCGATGGTAAGGGTACCGAGGAAGACCTACAGCTTCTGGAATCACTTGCGAATGTCACCCAGAATGCAGCACTTTGTGCTCTTGGATCAACAGCAGCAAATCCGGTCTTATCCACACTACGGTACTTCAGAGACGAGTATGATGCCCACATCAAGGAGAAGAGATGTCCGGCACGTGTCTGTAAGGAGCTTATAAATTACTATATAGATCCGGAAAAATGCAAAGCATGCCTGATCTGTATGAAGAAGTGTCCGGTCGATGCTATAGATGGTGCAAAGAAGACGATACATGTGATCGATCAAGAGAAATGTACCAAATGTGGGACTTGCTACGACGTCTGCCCTGCAAAGTTTGATGCGATAGTAAAGATCACGGGTGAAGCAGTTCCTCCACCGATTCCGGAATCAGAAAGAATTCTAGGAGGTGGAAAATAATGAGTGAAGTAACTTTTACAATTGACGGTAAAGAAGTGAGTGCACAAGAGAACGAGACTTTACTTGATGTTGCAGGTCGTATGGGTATTGAAATTCCCACTCTATGTCATAGCCCGTTGGTATCGACATTCGGTTCCTGTCGTCTCTGTTCTGTCAAGATTACTACAAAGTGGGGTAGAGAAAGGATTGTCACATCGTGTAACTACACTGCTGAAGAGGGCCTTGTCGTTGAGACAAACTCTTCTGATGTAAGGGATATCAGAAAGACCCTATTGGAGCTTCTTCTTGCTAGGTGTCCCAACGTTGATCTTCTAAAGGAGATGGGAAGAGAGTATGGCATAGAAAAAACAAGATTTGAAGAGGGCGATCCCGATGAGAAGTGTATACTTTGCGGACTTTGTACCAGAATCTGTGAAGAGCGTGTCGGTGTAAGTGCGATAAATTTCGCGAACAGAGGTACAAATCGTGCGATTGAAGGCCCTGT
>JAXHTN010000133.1:0-3570 GCA_034190145.1 Halobacteriota archaeon
AAGAAGGGACTGGGGCGGACTTATAAGCACTGGTGCATACGTGATGGGGAGGGGCGACGAGAAGTTAGGGCCCCAGTTTACCGGTATGAGTGACGATGACAGAAAGGAGCTTATGAGCACAATTAGGGAGGTAGCCGAACCACTTACCAACTCGACAAAAAAGGAGGGCAGTAAAGGATTTCTTGCAGATCTTGGCGGGATGTTCACAGGTGGAGATATGACGAAGATGATATCCGAAAACTTCAGGAACTTCAGGCCTACAATCAACAAGCTCTCTCAGATGGAAGGTGTCTCGGACTTCTCAGGTATGATGTATCAGAGCCTCAACGCCCTTAGGACTGTTATGTACTTTGGGACCTGGTTTGGCGCTCTTGATCCTTCATGGGATATGTTTGAAGAGAGGGATTGGTTCTATGGATATCTGTGGGGTAAGGACGGTCAGGTGCCTATGAAACGTACGGGGGAGTACGCAAAACCTATGTTACCAAAATCCGAGTTCTTCAGAAGGGAGAGGACGATAGAAGAGATGAAAGCTGACGATGCCATAATCGCTCAGGCCTACTGTGAAGAGAGATACCACACGGAATAACATACTTCAGAATCCTAACTCCTTTAATCTAACCAGGATGTAAATAGTAGATATACTTATGCTGACGACTGACACAGGTACTCCGACCTTTAACCATTCCCAAAAGGAAATGTGGTGACCGGAATGCTCAAGAACCCCTGCAGCAATAATATTCGCACTGGTTCCTATTATCGTTGCATTCCCGCCGAGACATACAGCAAGTGCCAAGGCCCAAAATAGGTTGTCAAGTAGTGATTTACTCAGCGAAGCCGACAACCCTACACTCTTTAATATAGGTATCATTGTTGCAGTTACAGGCACGGAATCTATTATTGCACTGCCCCCTGCAGAACCCCATAATATGAAAGCAGAAGCAAAATATGGGTTAAAAGCATCACCTGTACCGGTGAATGAAACTATCTTGGATGCCACAACGCCAACAACACCAGAACCTTCTATCCCTCCCACAACTACAAATAATCCTGCGAAGAATAGCAACGTACTCCATTCGACACCTTTCAGTATCTCCTCTGGTTGTATTTTTGAAAAAAATATTAGAATTGTGGCGCCAAACAATGCAACAAATGCCGTATCAATCTGTAAATAATCGTGAATTATAAACAGAACGATCATCATGATGAGGACTATTAACGATTTTACAATGAGAGGTTTATCAACAGGTCTTATCGGTACATCATCTTCGATAGTTATTGTTTTACCATATTCTTTTCGATAGTATAGTCTCAGAGTTAAAAGTGTAGTAAATAACACAACAATCGTGACAGGGGCAAGATTCAATAGGAATTCGGTAAATGAGAATCCAACACTGCTACCAATCATTACATTTGGAGGGTCACCCACAAGTGTTGCAGTGCCCCCGATGTTCGAACACATTGCCTCTGCAACAATCAATGGCACCGGATTTATCTTGGCATAATGGGCTATCTTTATGGTCAGGGGGGCAATCAACAAGATAATTGTGGCATTTGCCAAGAAAGCAGATAGAAATGCTGATATAAGTGACAATAGGATAAAGAGTAACCATGTTTTGTTTTTGGAATAGATTATTGCCTGTTTAGCAAGCCATTCGAAGATACCGGTTTTGCTAAATATTGTGACAAAAATCATCATCCCAAGCAAAAGGCCGATAGTTGTAAAGTCGATCGATTCCACCATAAAATCAATAGGTGCAATATCCCTTAAAAAATCAAAAGCAACTCCGGCTATCACCATTGCCATTGCACCGAGTAAAGCCGTCGTTGTCCGATTAATTTTTTCAGAGACTATTAAAATGAATGTTACTAGAAAAATAACAAGAGAGATAATCATACTAAAATCCATAACACACTCCTCAAACTTGGGACAGAAAACAGGTCTAATAGTTAATTCATTTTGGCTTAAATGTTATGATTCATCTGAGAATGGGATGTAATAGAGGAGATGAAGAGAAGTCCGACGATGCCATAATCGCTCGAGCCTACTGTGAAGTGAGTTATCATACAGAATAATATATGATGATTATACGCAGTTTTTTGGTGCAAAAAGTATTAGAATAGATAAAACTAAATATTACCTCCTCTAAAGGGTAGGGGGGCACACTATCATGGAGATCGGCACCGTCTTGCTAAAACTCTTGGTAATTATTGTAGCTGCTAAGGTTGGTGGAGAGATTGCAAAACGCCTGAAACAACCTGAAGTTCTCGGGGAGTTGATGGTCGGTATTTTCATCGGATATACAGCTATGATGTCTCCGGATGAACCTATTATAACCGTCCTAGCAGAGCTGGGAATTATCCTCTTTCTATTCCACGTGGGTCTGGATTCCAACATCAACGAACTGATGAGAATGGGTAGGGTATCTCTTTCTGTTGCCTGTATTGGTGTCGTGGTACCTTTTGCACTGGGTTATTTGACTGCCCTCTTGTTATGGGGTGACTCGATGATAGCAATATTTATCGGTGCCACTCTGACGGCAACGAGCATTACAATTCCTGCAATGGTTCTAACTGATCTTGGAAAGCTTACAAGTGATGAATCCAGGGTGATAATAGGTGCTGCTGTAATCGATGATGTTATCGGGTTGATCGTCCTAACGATACTTGTCCCCTTCCTCCACTCAGAAACGGTCTCTTTTTATAGTGTCACAATGACCATAGTGACAGCGATATTGTTCCTTGTGGGTTCACTTCTCATCGGAAGAAAAGTGACACCATCTGTCATAAGGGTGCTTGGAAAAGGTCAATCGAGTGGGATAACAGTTGTAGCCGCATTTGCATTTACCTTATTTCTTGCATACCTTGCCGATTTCTTCGGGCTTGCTACTGTAGTTGGCGGTTTCTTTGCAGGTCTGATACTTGCTCAGACCAAGAATAGGGATGATATCTACGAACAGACCGCACCCCTTACCGAGCTATTCACTCCTGTCTTCTTTGTGATGATGGGGACTGTAATCGGCGCGGAGACGCTAGATGCAAATGTTATCCAGGTTGCTCTTTTGATCACGGCGGTCGCAATACTTGGTAAGCTCTCCTCCGGACTAGGTGCAATAGGTACCAAACTTAATAAATTTGCAATTGGTTCGGGCATGATTTCAAGAGGTGAAATTGCATTGATCTTCACAGGTTTCGGGCTCTCGGCTGGCGTTATAAATACTGAACTTTATTCATCCATGGTTATCATGGTAATATTGACCACCATAGTGACACCCATGCTTTTGAGGATAACAATGGAAGGGACCGATCCCTGTAATTGTGAACCAGGAGGTTCGGAATGAAGCAGTATATTGCAAAGATTGTCGATGGAAAAAATCTTGAAAAGGATGAAGCAAAGGATGCAATCTTTCAAATATTCAATGACTCGACAGATGCTCAAATTGGGGCATTTCTTATTGGACTTAAGACGAAAGGAGAGACTGTGACCGAGATTGCGGGTTTTGTCCAAGGGATGAAAGAGGCAGCAAAGACGATAGCTCCCAAATCTTCACCCTTGGTAGATACTTGTGG
>JAXHTN010000133.1:3670-5718 GCA_034190145.1 Halobacteriota archaeon
GAAGAAATGTAGAGGAGCTAGCAGGCGGAACGATCGAAGATAATGCTCGCGATATGGTACAAGTTTTTAATGGTGAACTGAAAGGTGCCAAAAGGGATGTCATATGTATTAACTCCGGTGCCAGTATATATGTTGGCGGTCTTGCAAAGTCAATAAAAGAAGGTGCTGAGATGGCTGAAAATGCAATTGATGACGGAGATGCTTCGGCCAAACTCAAAGAGTTTGTAAAGGAGAGCGGAGGCTCAAGTAGGATTGAAAGATATCAATAGTAAGACAGCAGAAAGTAAGATCCTCCAGTCACTTAACAATCACCTTCCCAAAAATCGAAAATCATTAAGCACACTTCTAGCTGAGGATAAACCGAGGGTTTTTGATAAGGAAGGATCTTCGCATAGGTTCAAAAAGGACGAACTGAATCTCATAGCTGAGATAGTACCTGAGAGATACCATAAGTTAGTCAAGCTTCCAATCTACATCGAGATGACTCCTGATTATGGGAGTGGTACGGCAGTGGTACGAGGTTATCACAATTGTAGCATTGTTCAATACGTTCTTGGAATGGAGAAGGAGAAGACTGATGAAATCATAATCTATCGGCCTGATGTACGTATATTGAGGCGAGTGTTAAAGACGACGACCCAGTATGTGTTCTTCATATCATCAATTTAGGATCTTAGATCGAAGAAATTTTTAAGGGAAAACTGATTAGGTTTACTGATCACATATCAAGTGATCATGACAAAGAGTATTTTTTTCACAGAGAAAGCGCCGTCACCAATAGGCGCTTACTCTCAAGCTGTAATAACCGGGGGGCTAATGTACATGTCCGGACAGATCTCTATTGATCCCGTGACAGGAGATGTTTCAAATGGGTCTGTTGAAGGGGAGACAAGAAGGATTCTTGAGAATATTAAAACGATAGTAAAAGAGGCTGGTAGGGGGCTGCAAGATATTATTAAAACGACATGTTACTTGACCAACCTTGAGGATTTTGATGATTTTAATAGAGTTTACTCGGAGTACTTTTCCTCCGCTCCTCCTGCAAGGACGACGGTTCAGGTGGCAAGATTACCAGGTGGTGCAAAAATCGAGATTGATGCAATAGTAGAAATGTCTGATGTGTGATATGAATATTATACGAGGTTTTTATGAGGCCAAAGGTTACCGTATATTCTGATTATATCTGCCCGTTCTGTTTTATTGGAAATGCAGGAATAGACCGATTGAAGCAGGAGTTTGATATTGATGTGGAGTGGAAGGGTTTTGAGATCCATCCCGAGACCCCAAAGAGTGGAATAACTTTAGAAGAGATGGGGATGGACCCAAAACAGTTAGTAGTATTGATGCAAAGCGTGGAAAAACTCGCAAAAGAGGTAAATCTGGTTTTAAAAGCCCCATCTAGGCTATCAAACTCAAGAATGGCACTTGAGATTGCAGAATATGCAAAGAAAAAGAATAAGTTCGACGAATATCACGGCAGAGTATTCAGGGCTTATTGGCTGGAAGGGCTGGATATAGGAAGTCCTTCCGTGATATTTGACATTGTAAAAGAAATTGGTTTGGACGCAGATGATTTAAAGGATTACTTGGACCATGGAGTGGCTGAAAGGAAGATTAAAGAGTATCTTGAGGAGATCAGAAGTTACGGGATAAACGGGGTTCCAACCTTTTTTATTGGGGATGATATATTTGTCGGAGTGCAGTCGTATGAGGTTCTCAAAAAGTCTGTGGAAGATGCTCTAAGGGGGTGATCGGTCAAATTTATACGAATGGATCATTCCAGGGTTATGGTTTGTACCAATTACCAACCGCCTCCTCAAACCCCTTAGGTTCATTCAAGTGATACCACTATTGAATTGATAAGTCTCATCCATAGAAAGTTTTGACATTACACCAATCAGCTTCCACTTTTTCACTCTTCTTCATGAGTAAAGATATCTTCAATTCCTACTTCAAACAATTTTGCAAGTTTGAAAGCAAGATCAAGAGAAGGATTATATCTGTCTTTCTCTATTGCATTTATTGTCTGCCTTGATACACCAACTTTT
>JAXHTN010000134.1:0-1492 GCA_034190145.1 Halobacteriota archaeon
ACAGGAAGGATGGTACACCAAACCCGATTCCGGGTCACAATCTGAACCTGGCGATACTTGGTGTCTTCATACTCTGGTTCGGGTGGTTCGGTTTCAACCCCGGAAGCACACTTGCGGCGACTGAACTGAGGATATCCATAGTTGCAGTAAACACAGTTCTTGCAGCAGCATCCGGTGCATTTACAATGATGTGTCTTACTTGGTGGAGATACGGGAAGCCTGATGTCAGTATGACCGGTAACGGTGTACTAGCTGGTCTTGTCGCCATAACGGCACCTTGTGCATGGGTAGGTACAAAGTCTGCAGTATTGATCGGGATTGTAGCGGCAGTTATTGCATACCTCGGCGTCTGGTTCCTTGAATGGAAGCTTCGGGTGGATGATCCTGTTGGTGCTATATCCGTGCACGGTCTTAATGGGGCATGGGGCCTTCTATCCCTTGGTCTATTTGCAGATGGAACATACGGCAACTACACGACCGAAGGTCCGATGGTTACAGGCCTACTTTATGGAAATGCGGGATTCTTCGCATGCCAATTGATAAGCGTTCTTGTGAACTTCGCTTGGGCTTTCGGGATCGGATTTCTAATGTTCTATGCACTCAAGAAAACCATAGGTATAAGAGTATCTGAAGAAGAGGAGCTACAGGGACTTGACATCGGAGAACACGGTGTTTCAGCATATCCTGACTTTGTGCAGACAAAATCAACTGCAAGGGATGGTGAATGAAGATGAAGAAGGTTGAAGCGATCATAAGGCCGACAAAACTGGAAGATGTAAAGGATGCATTGGACCGTGAAGGTCTCGGAAGTATGACTGTAACTGAGGTTAAGGGTCGTGGAAGGCAGAAAGGTGTCACACAGCAGTGGAGGGGAGAGACGTATGTTGTGGATCTCCTCCCCAAGACCAAGATCGAGGTAGTAGTTGAAGACAAAGATCTCGATAAGGTATGCGACATTATCCAGAAGAACGCGTGCACACAAAGCATCGGCGATGGGAAGATATTTGTGATTCCTGTTGAAAAGTGCATCCGGATAAGGACAAACGAATGTCAAGATGAGGCAGTGTGAGAACATTGCCATTTTTTAATTTTTGATTCAGAAAAATCTGAGAATTTTAGTGATATTCATATTTTTTCTTAATTTTTATGAGAAAATATTAAATATTTTTATATTCTTATATTCAAAAACTCATCTATAGGTGATACTTGGATGAAATTAAAAAAATTGGCAATTCTTATGACTGTATTACTGGTTATGCTCAGCGTATCACCAGTCTCAATGGCAAAAGATCCAAATGGAGCGGATACACTAGTAGAAGATCCAGATTCGCCCGTAAATTTCACATGGGTCTTGATATCTGCTTTTCTCGTCTTTTTTATGCAGACGGGTTTTGCTATTTTGGGTGCAGGTGCGATACGCGTTAAGAATGTGGTTAGCTATATGACTCAGAGTTATATGGATTTCTCAATAGGTGCACTTGCCTTTTTTTTG
>JAXHTN010000134.1:1592-5708 GCA_034190145.1 Halobacteriota archaeon
GATCTTAGAATAGCCATGATTGCGGTCAATACTTTCCTTGCAGGAGCCACTGGAGGTGTTGTTGCGTGTTATATCACCTATTTCAGAATGGGTAAGGCCGATGTCAGTATGATATGCAACGGTTCACTCGCAGGTCTTGTAGGAATCACCGCTTCTTGTGCTTATGTTTCTCCGTTATCGGCGGTAATAATAGGTGCAATCTCGGCATGTCTTTTAATGTTTGGTGTAAAGTTTGTGGAGAATAAACTTAAGATAGACGATCCGGTTGGTGCAATCTCCGTTCATGGAATAAATGGGATCTGGGGCCTACTTGCAGTAGGTATCTTTGCTGATGGGACTTATGGTGGTGTTAAAGGATTGATAGTCGGGGAGACAGCTCAGATAGTTGCACAGGCTATCAATGCTGTAACAGTATTTGTTTGGTCTTTCGGGCTCGGTTTAATTCTCTTTTACGCTCTCAAGCAGACGATCGGACTTAGAGTTGATGAAGAGAGTGAGGTGCTAGGACTTGATATGAGTGAACATGGAGAGAGGTGTTACCCGGAATTTATAAGTGAGTAGGTATGAAGAAAGTTGAAGCAATAATAAGGCCTTCCAAGCTTGAGTGTGTAAAAACAGCTTTGGATGGATCAGGATTTAGTAGCATGACTGTAACCGAGGTTAAGGGTCGTGGAAGGCAGAAAGGTGTCACACAGCAGTGGAGAGGTGAAACATATGTTGTGGATCTCCTCCCCAAGACCAAGATCGAGATAGTAGTTGATGATGATGAGGTTACAAGTGTCTGCAAGATAATTCAGACCAATGCATGCACGGGTACAATCGGTGACGGAAAGATATTTGTATTACCTGTTGAGAACTGTATCCGAGTAAGAACGGGAGAATGTCAAGAGGATGCAATGTGACCCATTGAAAAATCCTTAAAAATGAGAGGGTGTCAAAATATGACAGATGAATTGAAGGAAAAAGTATTAAAGGAAGTTAAAGAGCGCGATGTTAAGTTTGTAAACCTCTGGTTCACGGACATAATTGGAAGATTGAAGAGCTTTGCTATTACTGTTGAAGAGTTGGATGGTGCAATTGAGGAGGGAATGGGTTTCGATGGCTCATCTATCCAGGGATTTGCAAGAATAGATGAGAGTGATATGATTGCAAAACCCGATCTCAACACGTTCCGGTTACTCCCATGGAGGCCGAAAGAGTATGCTGTTGGTAGGATGTTTTGTGATATTTTAAATCCTGATGAAACGCCATACGAGGGGGACCCCAGGTATGTTCTTAAGAGGAATCTTGAGCGGCTTAAGAAGGATAACCACACATTCTATGTGGGCCCGGAACTGGAGTTCTTCTATTTCAAGGATTCAGAAGGCACGAAGATCCTTGATGAGGGTGGTTACTTTGATCTTACAACCTTGGATGCAGCGGTTGATTTAAGACGAGATACGGTTCTGATGCTCGAAGAGGTTGGAATTCAGGTAGAGTATAGCCACCACGAGGTAGCACCTTCTCAGCATGAGATCGATCTTAGGTACACTGATGCGTTGTCAATGGCAGATGCGATGATGACATACAGGATCGTTGTAAAGGAGGTTGCCCAAAAGTATGGCTGTTATGCTACATTCATGCCAAAACCATTGTTCGGGGAGAATGGGAGCGGTATGCACACTCATCAATCACTCTTTAAAGGGGATCAAAATGCTTTCTTTGATGCTAGTGACAAGTACCACCTTTCGGATATCGGAAAGCATTACATTGCAGGCCTTTTGAGACATGCACCTGAGATTACAGCGATAACCAATCAGTGGATAAACTCGTACAAGCGCCTTGTACCGGGATACGAAGCACCTGTCTATATATCATGGGCACGAAGAAACAGGTCCACGATGGTCCGAGTTCCTATGTACAAACCAGGCAAGGAGAAAGCAACAAGGATAGAGTTCAGAAGTCCCGATCCTGCATGTAACCCATACCTTGCATTTTCTGTGATGCTTGCAGCAGGTCTTGAAGGGATAAAGAACAAGTACGAGCTTCCGGAACCGATAGAAAAAGATGTATACGGAATGAGTGCAAGTGACAAGATAGAAGCAGGAATTACCGCACTTCCGGGAACATTGATCGAGGCAATATCGATTACCGAAAATAGTGACCTTGTCAGAAACGCATTGGGCGATCACGTCTTCAACAACTTTATTGCCAGTAAGAAGATTGAGTGGGATGCATACCGTATGCAAGTCTCCGAATGGGAACTTGGAGAGTATCTGCATACACTCTGAGGTCTTAGAAGCAAATATAAGGGTGGGGTAGCCTCCCTCACCCAACTTCTTTTTATCCAAAATAGAACCTTTTAATAAGGTGATGTGGCAAAGTTACGAGACATCCCATGTCAAGAAAATTACGTCCCGTATCTTTCGAACTACATGATATTGCACTCACCGGCCTTTCCGATTCCGAGCTAGAAAAACTTAGTGAAGATCTTTCAATTGGCCTTAGCCTTGAAGAGATGAATATGGTTAGGGATTACTTCTCAAAAAAGGGCAGGGATCCGACGGATATCGAGCTTCAGGCGATCGGACAGGCTTGGTCAGAGCATTGTTGTTATAAGAGCTCAAAACCTGTTCTCAAGGATAATATCTTCAACATAGAAGCTCCTCAGAACATCTGCGTGATAAAAGAGGATGCGGGCGTTGTGGAGTTTGATGAAGACCATGCATATGTTGTGGCACTGGAATCTCATAACCACCCATCGGCAATAGAACCCTACGGTGGAGCAGCAACCGGGATTGGTGGTATCGTGAGGGATGTCGTCTGTATGGGTGCTCAACCTGTTGCATTCATAGATCCGCTCTTCTTCGGTCCACTGGGTCACAATGAAGAGCTTCCGGCAGGTGTCAAACATCCGAAATATCTCTTCGATGGTGTCGTTTCAGGTATAAGGGACTACGGAAATAGAATAGGAATTCCGACAACAACCGGAATGGTGTACTTCGATGAAGGTTATCTTGGTAACTGTCTTGTAAATGTCGGTTGCGTAGGGATCGCAAAGAAGAGTAAGATAATAAACAGTTCTGTAAAAGAACCAGACGACATATTCGTTCTGGTAGGTGGTAGGACCGGAAGAGATGGTATTCACGGTGTCACATTCGCATCGGCAGAGCTTAAGGAGACTTCTGAAGAAGAGTCAAGAGGTGCGGTCCAGCTCGGCGATCCGATAACAAAAGAGCCTCTGATTCACGCATGTCTCGAAGTAAACGATAAGGGACTTCTCAATGGAATGAAAGATCTCGGGGGTGGCGGGCTATCGTGTGTCATCGGTGAGATGGCTCTTGCCGGTGGGCACGGTGCCGAAGTAACTCTTGATAAGGTGCCACTAAAGGAGGACGGACTCGCACCTTGGGAGGTCTGGGTATCGGAGTCACAGGAACGATTTATGCTTGCGGTGAGTGAGGAGAACCTTGGTGAGGTTCTTTATATATTTAACAGATGGGACGTCGAGGCCACCGTTGTCGGAGATGTGATACCTGAAAAGATTTTGAGAATATGGTATCACAATGAGAAGATCTTTGAGATGGACATCGAATTTCTGACCGAAGGGCCGGTCTGTTGCAGGTCCTCTCTTCCTGAACCCTTGGGAATTAAAAGGAGCTATGATGCCGACTTTAGTGAGCCTGAAGATTACAATAAGATTCTAAAAAACATTCTCTCATCGCCAAATATCGCAAGCAAGGAATGGATCATAAGGCAGTATGATCACGAGGTACGTGGTGCCACTGTCCTAAAACCTCTGCAGGGGACGATCGCCCACCCGACTCACGGAGATGCTTGCGTCATCAAGCCACTCACAGATTCATTCAAGGGCCTTGCCCTCACTTCCGATGTAAATCCGTCATTTCTCAAGATAGATCCTTTCAGGGGTGGGGCGAGTGCAATAGATGAGATCTGTAGGAACCTTACCTCGGTAGGTGCTATCCCTCACTCTCTTGCCGACTGCCTCAACTTCGGAAATCCGGAGAAGGAGGATAGATTCTATGATTTTACGCAGGCTTGCAAAGGCCTGGGCTATGTGGCAAGGTATCTGGGGGTGCCTTTTGTATCCGGAAATGTCAGTTTCTATAACGAGAC
>JAXHTN010000135.1:0-5659 GCA_034190145.1 Halobacteriota archaeon
ATATATTCAGTGACGTCATAGACTTTGATATCGGAGACCGTGCTCAAATTGAGCTCACAGAACGGACATGTGGATATGATCGCATCGATGCCCATCTCTTTTGCCTCTTCCATCTTCTTCTCAGCAAGGCTGAGTGATAGATCCTTGTTGTGTGATCTCAGTCCACCACCGCCTCCACAGCACTGACAGTCATTTCTGTTTTTGGAGAACTCAACAAGCTCTGTCTTTGGTACTTTCTGTATGACCTCTCTTGGTACGTCAAACTTCTGAAACTCCCTTCCGAAGTGGCATGGGTCGTGATATGCAACCTTCTTTGGGACCTCAGAAAGGTTAAGTTTGTCAATCTTATCAGATAAGAAGTCGACCAGATGAGTAACATCAAGGTCCTCGTAATCCCTTGTGAATGTGGCATAACATCCTGCACAAGAGACCACTACCTTCTTACCCTTCATGATCTCAGTATTCTTCTCCATCACCTGTTTGGCATCATCCTTGTAACCGCTTCTAAGTAACACGCTTCCACAGCAGACCAGATCATTCGGTATCGTATACTTGACACCAAGTTCGTCCAAAATGCGCTTGGTCGCGTTCATCGTATCCTCGAATCTGTACTTTGCCGTACAGCCTGGGAAGTAGATCACGTCGTAATCGTCATTCTCTTCACCAACCACCTTCTCCTCACCGAATGGATTTCCAACTTTGAGGATGTTATCTTTGATCTTCTTGTGAGCCGCTGGGTTCAGATCCATCTCAACAAGATGCTCTCTGAACTTCTCCATCATATGTGGAGTCTCGAAATCGCTTGGGCATGTTACAGCGCAGGTGAAACAAGTTGTACACTTGAATGCGTTCTCAACGACCTCATCGGTTATGTACTTCGACGGATCCTTCTCATATGCGACTCGAGCAATAGTCTCTCCGCCACCCTCAGGAAGCACATAGGACTTCTCACCAGAATCAGGATCGTAAAGACCGAGTGACTGAGCTACAAGCTCCTGAAGATCTATCACTTTTATCTTATCAACCGGCTTATCCTTCTCGTAACTCTCGCTGTGGTATACGCAGTCAAAGTGTATCCTGCACTTAGGACAGCTTACAACCATGTACTCGGATCCGGTGTCAAGTGCTTCTTGTAACCTCTCTTCTCTTTGTTTCTTCGTCTCCGCATTACAGTTGAGCCATGAAGATACTCCACAACATATCGCATCCTCTTTGTTGTGTTCCATCTCTTTCAGATTTGAGACTTTCTCAAGAAGTTTTCTTGGGTTGTCGTAGATCTCGTTGTACCTGCCGAGCCTGCATGGATCATGATATGTTGCCTTGATACCAAGATCTTTGAACTCGAGCTGGTCCATGTTCTCTGCAACGTAATCAGAGAAGTGCTGTGCATCAACACCATACACATTCTTGAGCATGTTGTAACATTCAGCACATCCGACTATCACTTTCTTGTCACCGATCTTCTCAAGCATCTTCTCCTTTGTGTCCTCAAACTCATCAAGCCGGCCTGAATAGTACAGATCGTGCCCACAACATCCGTATATTATCTGCGGAGATTTGCCTAGTTTGTTCATCACTTTTACACCGGCGTACGATGCACCGGAGTAGTCAGTGTCCCTCTCCAGGAGAACATCAAATATAGGGAGACATCCTGGGAAATAGGCAATATCCTCATCTTTTCCGACGTCCAGATCATCTTTGAGCCACTGGGGTGCCTCGGTCCTGTTCATTGCAGTTCCCATCGTCTGAAAGACGTTTCTATGGGAACCCCTCGGTACGTCCATGTACCTAGCTGCAACAACAACCTTCTCCAGATCAAGTTCAGTCGGACATTTAGCCGCACAAAGTTTACAAATGGTACAATTCTTTATATCTCCAATTTCGCACACATCTACCATGATTAACACCTCGCATCCATCTCTTCAACAGCTTCAGTAAACAGTTCCGCATCCGAAGCAGATATGAAGAACATCTCGAGTTTCTCAACCTTTATCCCCATCAAACCAAGGGCTTTCTTTGCAATCTCGACATTCTCCGCTGCCCTGTAATTTCCATCAATATAATGGCAGTCACCGAGCATACAACCTGCAACCATCACGCCCTTTGCACCCTTCTCAAAGGCATGCATTATGTGATTGGGGGCGACTCTTCCGGAACATGGAACTCTTATGATCTTTATTCTTGGAGAGTACTTCATCCTGGTAGTTCCGGCTAGATCAGCAGCCGCATACGAACACCAGTTGCAACAGAATGCAATAAACGAGTCTTCCTCGCCTTCAAGCACATCGTCAACCTGTGACTCAATCTGTATGTCAGTCGTGTATCTCAGCTCAATAGCATTCGCAGGACAACTGGATGCACATTTACCACATGCCTTACAGTTAGCATCAATAACCCTGTAAATGCCCTCCTCTTCAACCTCGGTGATAGCCTGATAAATGCAGTTCTCGAAGCATTTTCCACAGTGGATGCAGATATCGACATTGATATTTGCCGTAATCATATCAAAGTCCATCTTATCCTTGGAGAGTATCGTACATGCCCTAGCCGCAGCACCTGATGCCTGACCAACCGTATCCGGTATATCCTTTGGGCCCTGGCATGTTCCTGCAAGGAATACTCCATCCGTCGGAGTATCAATAGGTCTGAGCTTCGGGTGTGCCTCCATGAAGAACTTATCAGACGATCTCGAAAGCTTGAGCATACTCTGTATCGTATCACTATCGGTTCTTGGTACCATACCAACAGCGAGTACAACAAGATCTGCTTCTACTTCTATAGGTTTGCTTGAGAATGTATCCTCGGCTCTTACTATAAGCTTATCACCCTTCTTGTAGACCTCAGAAGGATTACCCCTGCGATATAAAACCTCCTCCTTTCTGACACGGTCATAGAACTCCTCGAATCCCTTACCAAAAGCACGAACATCCATATAAAAGACAGTTATCTTTGCGTCTGGGATCTTATCCCTCAAAAGATGCGCATGCTTTGCGGTATACATGCAACATACACGTGAGCAGTACTCATTTCCAACAGTCTCATCTCTTGAGCCGACACACTGTATGAGCACGATCTCTTTTGGTTCCTTTTCATTAATTAAGATCTTTCCACCAGTTGGACCGGATGCAGCCACAAGCCTCTCGAACTCAAGCCCTGTTATAACATTGTCATAAAGATCATACCCAAGCTCGGGTTTGAGTGACGGATTGAATGTGTCAAAACCGGTAGCCACTACTATCGCACCAACATTCACCTCAACATCTTCTGCCTTTTGCTCAAAATCAATTGCCTCAGCGCCACATGCCTCAACACAAAGATTACTCTTTCCACATTTTCCTTTTGTAAGCATCAGACAGCGCTCAGGGTCAATTGTGTGGGTTGAAGGTACCGCTTGTGGAAATGGAATGTAGATCGCAGATCTCTTCCCAATGAAAGCATCATGATAATTTGGTATCTTACCCGAGAGACGACAGGCCTCAGCACATGCACCGCAACCGGTACATTTGTCAGCATCTACATATCTCGGTTTTTTATGAATTTTTACATTGAAGTTACCTACGTACCCAGAGATATCAGTAACTTCAGAGTAGGTCATAAGTTCGATATTAGGGTGTCTTGAGACATCGACCATCTTCGGTGTAAGAATACATGCAGAACAGTCCAGTGTTGGGAAAGTCTTGTCAAGTTGGGCCATCCTTCCACCGACTGAAGGTGTCTGCTCCACCAGATATACCTTGAAACCGTTGTCTGCAATATCAAGCGCAGTCTGAATTCCTGCGATTCCCGCTCCAACGACTAAAGCAGCATGGGTAACATCTTCCTGTAACGTCCCTATGGGTTCCAGTAACCTGGCCTTTGCAAGGGCAGATCTTACCAAGGATCTGGCTTTTTCAGTGGCTTCCTCTCCATCAGTGTGAACCCAAGAGACGTTCTCCCTGATGTTTGCCACTTCAAGCATATATGGGTTGAGACCGGATTCTGCTATCGCTCTTCTGAATGTCGGTTCGTGCATCCTTGGTGAACATGCACAGACGACTACTCTGTCAAGATCAAATTCTTCAACATCCTTTTTAATAAGACCCTGTCCGGGGTCGGAACACATATATTGATAATTTCTACTTATTACTACATCCGGTAACGTTTTTGCATATTCGGTCAGCGCTTCAACGTCGACAACAGACGCAATATTGATACCACAGTGACATACATAGACGCCTATATTCATTAAACTCCTCCGTATATGGTTTGCTCCCTAATTGAAAATTCGTTTCATTATATTAATAAGTTTTTTAATTGGTTTTTCAGTCGTGACTAGATCGTAATAACGAAAAATAGACCGCAGGCTTGAGGGTTAAAAGACAGACTAAATGTTGAATCCACCACCCTTCATCATCTTCTTCATAGAGGCCTTTCCGATCTTGCCACCTCTGAGTCCCTTCATCGCACGCTTCATCATCTTGTGGTACTTGAGTAGCTCCCTAACATCTTCAGGATCTGTCCCTGAACCCCGAGCGATACGTTTTATCCGTCCGCCGGATATCAAACTAGGCTTCTCAAGTTCCTCTTCAGTCATCGAGTCCATTATCACCATGTAAGACTTCAGTTTGTCCTTTGTGACATCATACGCCTCATCAGGAATATCGACACCCATCCCACCTATGGGCAGCATATTCATAACCTGTCTCAGTGGCCCGAGCTTGTTCACCATGGTCAGATTATTGTACATATCCTTGAGAGTGAACCTTCCGGCCATCATTGAATCGATATCAATATCCTCTTCGCTGAGACTTTCTTCAGCCCGTTCGATGAGGGCCTTGATATCACCCATTCCAAGTAATCTTGATATGAACCTGTCAGGATCGAAGAGTTCCAGATCATCTACCGCCTCTCCAACACCTATGAACGCGATCGACGAATTTGTCTCAGAGACAGCACTCAGAGCGCCACCTCCTTTTGCCGTACCATCGAGTTTGGTTATTATGACTCCTGATATCCCGACAGAATCGTTAAAGGCCCTTGCCTGATCGGAAGCACCCTGGCCGATTGCTGCATCAAGGACAAGGAACTTATAGTCTGGTTTTGAGGCTTTGTTTATCTTCTCCATCTCAACTATAAGGTCCTTCTCAAGTGAATGCCTTCCTGCAGTATCAATAATTTTGACGTCCGTATCCAGTTCCTTCAGTCCGTTCTTTACGATCTCGACTGCGTCATTGTTATCTTTTTCGCCATAGAAAGCTACACCTATTCGCTCACACAAGAGATTGAGCTGATCAAAAGCACCGGGTCTGTAAACATCAGCAGCGATCACACCCGGTTTTAGACCTTTCTTCTGAAAGTACCTTGCAAGTTTTGCAGTTGAGGTAGTCTTTCCCGAACCTTGCAGACCGACCATCATAATAGTTTGACTGGTAAGTGAAATATTAACACTGCTACCAATGATTGCAACGAGTTCCTGGTAGACGATATGAAGGATATGTTCCCTGGGATTTGCACCCTTTGCAGGTTTCTCTTTGAGCGAACGTTCCTTGATCTTATTTGAGAGCTCCATCACCAGTTTGACATTGACATCCGAACTCAAAAGAGCCCTTTGGATATCCTTGACGAACTCATTCACTGTATACTCATCTATCTTGTTCGCCCTTGCTATCTTGCGCATGGC
>JAXHTN010000136.1:0-5626 GCA_034190145.1 Halobacteriota archaeon
GTGATTTTGGGGCAAAATGAGGCAATCACTTGACGAGTCGGGGCAAAAAGCCCCGATTTTAGGCTTCTGTCAAATTAAATTTTTGAAGAAATTAGCGGATGCTAAGTGTCAAAGTTGGGATACAGAATCATTGTAAACCGTAGAACACAATAAGTATGAGCATCCTCTTGATGCCTCCCGATTCATCGGGAGGTCCGTGACTTAACGAGGTATACTTTCAATGAATCGATCAATAAGAGACATTGATTATGTTTCCGCGGTTATTAAGACTGTGATTGAAAAAATAGGATTATATAAACCTAATCCACCTTATATAACTGATCTATCGCCCTTAACATCATATCAGCCCCATTTTTAGAGTGAGGGTACCAATATACCTCTTTTTTTGACCCTATCCTGTCCACAACGACACTCTGAGATCTGCAAAATCTCTTTATACCTGCTTCGGAATGTCTCACGCCTATTCCACTCTTCTTTACACCTCTAAATGGAAGTTCTGCAAACCCGTAATTGATCAGGCAATCGTTGATGCATAGACTTCCTGACTCGATTTTTCCTGCAATTTCAAGCCCCTTTTCTATGTCGTTTGTGAAAACAGCACCATTCAATCCATATATCGATGAGTTAGCAAGTTCTATAGCCTCATCAGCATCCTTTACCCTTCTTATTGCTATAACCGGTCCGAACGTCTCTTCAGTCATAATATCCATCCCCTCATTGACATCTACGATGACGGTCGGTTCTAAGAAATATCCCCTCCTATCAATCCTCTTACCACCTAGAAGGATTCTGGCTCCCTTTCTTACGGCATCATCGATCTGCTCCATTACTTCATTGAGTTGTCCCTCTGAAGTCATTGAACCAACATCGGTATTGAAGCCTTCATCTTCACCAACTGTAAGTGATCCTGTCTTTTCTACTACTTTTGATACAAATTCACTGTAAACACTATCCACGACATATATCCTCTCGATCGAGATACACGTCTGTCCGGTGTTCATAAGAGAACCGAAAACTGCGGCATTTGCAGCCCTCTCCAGTTTTGCATCCTCCAAAACGATCATAGGATCTTTTCCCCCAAGTTCGAGTGTACAAGGTTTAAGATCTTCAATACAGGCTTTTCCTACACTTATTCCAACGTTTGTACTACCAGTAAAGGCGACCATATCAACACCTTTTACAAATGTGTCTGTTGCATTGCTTCTTCCCTTACAGACTATCGTTTTGTAAACGCCCTCCGGAATACCTGCCCTCTTAAAGATATCATCAAGCATCAAGGCAGTTAGTGGGGTCAAACTCGATGGCTTTGCAAGAACACAGTTTCCTGCCATCAAGGCCGGAAAAGCATCAGAGAATGTGAGAAGTAACGGGTAATTCCAGGAGGTAATAACGCCAACAAGACCATAAGGAAAGTACCTCACATGTAGATCTTTAGAAGCAGATATTCCAAAACCCTTCACCTTCTGGTCTTTCAAGAACTCTTCCGAATTCTCCTCATAAAATTTTAGTATGCCGACGCTCAAGAAAACCTCTGCGATCAGGGCGTCAGTTTTGGTTTTTCCGGTCTCTTGATGAAGAGTGTCTACTATCTTCTCCTTCTCTTCCAAAAAGATTTTTCTTACCTTCTTGAAGTATCCGTTACGCTCCTTAGAACTCAAGCCGGACCAATAGGGAAATATTTCTCTTGAACTTCTTATCGCATCTTGCACATCCTCACTTGAATGCACAGGTAACTCTCGAATCAATTCTTCGTTTGAAGGGGATCTAATCTTGATGGTTTCAGTCATATTATACACCGTAAATATTATCTTGTAATTACCTATATTTACTTTTTTCTTTTATATTTAAACATATATGATTACATATATAGGTTAAAGGTTACCGATAAGACCAATTTTCAAATCAAAAAACGTGTACCGATGATGCCTTGAAGGTTATATATATGCCCTTACCAACACCTAGAAACAGGTCCTCAAATGACCTCTTTGTTAAAACAACAGAGAAGAGGATACCCACATCAACTATAATTCTCGTTATATTGCCCATATCCTTGACTTCCGTTATCTTGCCATGGTACGAGTTTCTCCCACTTGTCTCGATCTGATCGATTGAGATCAGAATATCCTCTGGCCTGATTGTGATGAATACGTCATCTGATTTTGAAGTGGTTGCTGTGATCGTCACCTCTCCAACGTCGACTTCTGCAATACCTGTATCAGGATCGATTACGGATCTACCTTTGTACAAGTTTTCGCATCCGACAAAATTTGCTACAAATTCCGAATCCGGTCTTCTAAAGACCTCCTCTGGCCTTCCAACCTGCAAGATCTCCCCCTTATTCATTACAGCAACTCTATCTGCAAGAGATGTGGCCTCCAACCGTTCATGGGTGATATGTATAATTGTTACACCGAGACTCTCGTTTATCTCCTTTAATTTGGAGATTATACTCTCTCTTGTATTGATATCAAGAGCAGAGAGTGGTTCATCGAGCAGTAGTATCTTTGGCCTTGTTACAAGAGCTCTTGCGAGAGCAACTCGTTGTGATTCTCCCCCGGAGAGATTATCAGGCTTTCTCGATAGAATCTGCGATATATCTAATAGATCAAGCAGATTATCAAGTAATAACTGCTCATCACCCTTCATGCCAAATCTAACATTGTCTATTACCGTCAAATGAGGAAATAGCATATAATCCTGGTATACTATTCCGATCTCTCTTCTCCTCGGCTCCTTACCGGTTATATCAATTCCATCCACCTCAATAAATCCCTTTTTTGGCCTATATAGTCCGGCAATCGTTTCCAGAAGAATACTCTTTCCGGCACCCGTTGGCCCGATCAAGACAAAATACTCTCCGGTTTCAACCTCAAGATTTATATCTTCGAGGCTAAATTCACCCAGTTTTACCTGAAGATTTCTGATTTTAATCAGAACCTTCCACCCCCGAAGAACTCGAATATTGAGAGGGCAATTAAGGAGATTATGATGAGTAGGATTGCCGAAACGATTGCCGCATCAATATTACCACAGGACAGGTTGAGAAAGAGAGATATCGGCAAAGTTTCAGTCTTCGATGCAATGGCCCCTGCAAAGATCAATACCGCACCGAATTCTGACATCCCCCTTGCCCATGTTATGACGACACTGGAGGTGACTCCTGCTCTTGCCATCGGTAGAGTCACCCTCAGAAAGGACTCAAATGGGGTTTTTCCGAGAGTTTGGGCCACCAGTTCATATCTTGGGTCAATATCAGAGAAAGTGGACGAGAGTATCCTTGTCGTATACGGGGCATTTACAAAGAACTGGGCAAGAACAATTCCTGCAGGGGCGTAGATGAACTTAAAGCCGAGATCTTCAAGTGAAATACCAAAAGATGTCGTTCCGAAGAGTAGCAGAAGTCCCAAACCGGCAACTATCGGCGGAAACGCGATAGGAAGATCAAGGATAATCTTTGCCATCTGCCTCCCACGGAATCTGTATCTGTTGATTGTGTAGGCTGTTGGAATAGAGACAGCCAGACAAAGAATGGTTGATAATGTGGCAGTTATAAGGCCCAGAAGAAATGAAGAGCGTATCTCATCCGATCTAACTATCAAAAAAAATGTCTTGAAATCAGATTGTATCATTATCTGAAGGACGACTGCTACCACAAAGAATGTGAAAAGGAGTGATATTGAAATATTCACCTGCTTGAAGAGATCCATATTTAATTCTTACCTGCTTCGCGGACAGAATCTTTCAATCCCAAGTACCTCTGCCGGTCCTGAGGCCGTAGTTCCGTAGAGGATAAGGGGTTTATCACAAAATATGATATCTTCGTATGTATTATTGACAAAGATGGTGCCCGTAGAGATCACAAGATCACACCAATGGCAAATTTCAGAGGCCATGAGATCCGGTTCAATCTTCACACCACACACAGTCGATCCTATCTTATCAGAGTCTCTATCTGTTGCTCTAATCTTAAAATGAGCCGATAGATTCTCAAGTAGCCTAGGTTGCAGACCAACAAGCCAGATATTTGGTGAACCAAACCTCTCTTTTACATAGCTCGCTATCTCTTTGCCGCATTCCTTCATACCGTTGTCGATACAATGCAGAGTATTTTCAACTTCATTACTCTGCCTGTATAGCGCATTCAGTGTCGAGATGAAGACGGCTCTCTCAAAGTTATCCTTTAACTCAAGCTTCAGCACGTCACTCAGGGTCCCATTGAAATATCCATAAGTGTCTGTGTATGCCTGACCTTTGGAACCAAGTATTACCGCTTCCATCAACTTCTCCTTTCCTTTCTGGAGGGGATAATCCTCTTCATTTGGAGTGCCTATGGCATCCTTAACTTCAAGTGGACCGGCAGATACTTTCACTTCAGTTTCAAGGCCGATCTTCTCACTCTTCTTACCAAAAACATCCTTAAAGCTATTATAGACATTATTATTCATACTCATAAGGCTCAAATCCATTTTTTATCCATATATCATGACCATTTTCGCCACAGGCAAAATCAATAAAATCTTCTGCAAGTTCAGGGCTATTTGAACACCTGGTTACGGATATTGGTACTGTATTTATAATATTTTTTAAGTGAGCAATCTCTATAACCTCAACTTCATCTTTCCTCACCAAAGTCCCTACATTGTCTTCCCACACAATGGCAGCATCAACGGTACCGATGGTAACATACAAAAGTAGCTCATTTACAGTCGCTGTCGTGACCTCCAGAGTACTACTTTCAATCCCCTCGTAAAGCCCCTCTTTTGTAAGCAATTTTTTTGATAGCCTTCCAATAGCACACTCCTTATCACTACCAAGGGCCACCTTAACTCCCGGCTTCTTCAGATCCTCAAGAGAAGTAATATTATTAGGATTTCCTTTTTTGACAATGATAACGGGAACATGATACGTCACATTACGCGTTCTACTCTCTTCCAAAAGCCCTTCCTCAATTCCTTTGCTTGTGTAGTATTTTGCACCGGGAATGAACAGATCACCTCTTTTTGAAGTTGCAAGTTGCCCGAAGATATGTCCCGAACCTCCATAGATAATATCAACGGCTATGCCAGTCTCACTTTCAAATTCATCTCCTAGCTCATCCATGGCCGTTTTTAAACCCGCTCCACTGTATATGAGAAGTGTTTCCGAGTCTGAATCAGCATCTTGTAAAGATGCCGCGACGACCCATCCGGCAAAAATAACCTCAATTAGAATTGCCGCGAGTATTATTTTACTCCCACTCATATCAACCATATTTTGGGGTCATATATAAATATACTTTCATTTTTGAAAAAGTAAACCATAAGTATTTAACTCAATCCATACTATGGGGTAGACATGCAGACTAACGAGACGATACTGACGGAAAAACAGATAGAAGTACTAAAATTGAGGGCCAAAGGGCACACACAGGAAGAGATAGCGAAATTATCTAAAACAACGAAACAGAACATCCATTCAATCGAAAAAATGGCATTAAGAAATCTGAAAAGGGCTGAAAACACAGTCAATTTTATGAAACTACTAAAGGCACCCATATGGTTCAGTGTGGATGATAATACGGATCTTGAAACCCTTGCAAGAAGGATATACAAAGAAGCAAATGAGGCAGACATTCATATCAAATATG
>JAXHTN010000137.1:0-5621 GCA_034190145.1 Halobacteriota archaeon
AGGTATTCTCACGCCGAAGGTGAGAGATGGATGCGAGCATGTATTCCATCAGTATACGATTAGAGTCACAGGGGATTGTGATATCAAAAGAGATGATCTTGCAAGTGAACTCACGAAAGGCGAAATTGGCACTGGTATTCATTACTCGGTTCCGATCCACAAGCAACCGTTTTATAAAGATCTGGGATACGAAGAAGAGTATGCCATTTCAGAGATGATGGCAGACCAAGTGATATCCCTTCCCATACATCCTGGTGTGGGAGAAAAAGACCTTGACTACATCAGCGAATTTATAAAAAATGTAATAACCTGAATTGTAACAGTTTATTCAGAACCTACCAATACATATTAATAATCATCCTTACTGATTCGGTTTGATACCTTTTGCAAAACTTATATCTTTTGGAAAACGTATTAATTTGTCCGAGATTGTCCTAGCCTAGTAATCAAGGACCAAAATAACCCTCAAGATCGTCCCGATTGGAGCCAAGTTAACAAGTTCCATGAAGCAGACCTTTGGTGTCCAAACATAATCCTTAATCTTCCAAAGATACTACCCATATGATAAGGTTTTTTCACCGCACCTCTATTCTTGTAGTCCATGCTATCGAATCTTATAGCCACCCCCCTCTTTTGCTTATCTTTTCATTCTTCTCCATATGGTGACGTATGATCCGAGTCCCCTTGTAAATACTGCCTTCGTAGGCAAACTCAGTTCGCTTACCTGTACTTTCACATATGAAATTTTTTGATATCTTTGTAGGTGCCTTACCTGTCCCCATTCAATCAGATTATAAGATTGAATTGCGCAGCGTGACCTTTTTTGTCCACACTAGTGATTTGATGCTTGTGCGTTAAAGTAACTCTACACACTCTAGACGAATGCCATCCGGATCCTTCCACTCACACCAACGATAGTTTTCACGTTCAAAGAAATCGACAACACCAGTTTCGTATTCCGCTATATCCAGTGCTTCGAGTGTAGAGATTATATCTGACAAATTGGAAACTTGAAGTAATAAATGCTGATTATATAGAAACTCCAAATTTGTTTTGGATTCACACAAGAAGAAATGAACATTTTTTGCTTCAACGATTAATGTTTTGGGATTGCCATCACGCAGACAGCATTTTGCATCGAACAATCGTTCTTAGTAGCATTTAGCGCGATTTAGATCGGTGACAAACAGATAGACATGATCAATCTTTGTGGGTTCTATCACTTCAAGACAATCTCCTTGATACACATTAGAAATAAATTTGTGGCTTTATGTATAATTACGAATTTATAGTTCTTAGTAAATATTTTTCTTTAATTGATAAGTAAGTCAACCAATTCTACATATTTTACTCTCTATAACCCCTCCACAACCTAACATTCAGGAAACCGTTGTAATTCCTCCTTTTCGCGAGTTTTTATCGAAACGAGTAAGCTGATTAAAAGTAAACTTAGAGATTCATATCTCTTGTCAGAAAAAAATAAATAAAAAAGAAGAGATAAGAGGAAGATCAACTGTTCTGAATACTTTCTTCATTTCAGTGATATTCTTATACCTCTCTTCTCCTTTGAGATTGAAATCTTCTCTTCTCTTGCAAGCCAACCAAGACCCATCTCGACAAGAGCTTTTGGTCTATCGACATTTGATGCCACCCCGCTCATTGTCATATCTCCATTCTGGTTCAAAAGAGTCCAGATCTCTCCTGCAGTCTCTCCGATATCTCCAATCACCATATCACCCCCTTTTTGAGTTACATTTAAATATCCGTACATCCTATCAGTGCTTTCAATGACATTACTTAAGAATCCATTGAGAGTTCCAATCCAGTCGATGAGACACACCCCTCATATTTACAGAATCATTCATCTAATATAAAGCTTTGCCGTGTAAAAAGAGGATAAATTTGTTCATCCTAACTAATTCACATCCAGCCTGTAAGATGCTCTTTTTATATTTATATTGTTAGAAATATGGTGGTCAAAAACCGAAACACTTTGGATTCATTTTATGGTAATTGAAAGAGAATTTTTGGTTGTGGTGTATCGGGAAATATTATTTATACATGAATCCTAGATAACTTAAGTGAGATTATAGCAATCTACTGAGCTCGAAGACGATTCAACATTATAGTCAATAGATACCTTAAATAGGGGGGATAAATATTAGATTTGTTAAGTTTAAAATGATGTTTTATTCAAACCTTGATCCAATAGAGATGGTGAGTTTTACATGAATGTAACAACCGATCATAATCCTAAAAATAGACCTCAAGTAGCCCTTTTTAGCATGGAGGTGGGAATGGACAACAATATTCCGACTTACAGCGGCGGTCTCGGCGTACTTGCAGGAGATATTCTAAGATCGTGTGCAGACCTTAATGTCCCTATCGTTGGAATTACTTTGGCATGTAACAAAGGATACCTTACCCAAAGACTTGATGAAGATGGCAATCAGACTGAATTTCCTGTAGACTGGAGAATCGATGATTTTACAAACTTAATGGCTCCAAAGGTTTCAGTTCCAATTAGCGGAAGGCAGGTTAAGATTCAGGCCTGGGAGTATATAATAAATGGGATTGAAGGTCATCAGGTACCAGTATACCTGCTTGATACTAACTTATATGAAAATGATGATTCGGATAGAGGGATTACTTTTCATCTATACGGCGGAGATCAGCGGTACAGGCTTACCCAAGAGATTGTCCTTGGTATCGGCGGCGTACGTATGTTAAAGGCACTCGGTCATGACATTCAGTGCTTCCACATGAATGAGGGACACTCTGCACTTGTTTCATTGGAGCTAATCAAAAGAATGCGTGAGGAGAACGATGGATATACAATCGAGCATATAATCGATCTTGTCAAGGGAAAGTGCATCTTTACAACTCATACCCCTGTTCCCGCAGGTCATGATAAATTCAATTCGTCTCTTGTTAAAGAACTCTTGGGTAGTTATTTAGATGGTTTTGATATGAAGAGGATCTGTCATGAAGAAGTCTTAAATATGACCCTTCTGGCCCTTGATCACAGCGAGCATATCAATGGTGTTGCAAAGAAGCATGGCGAGATCTCAAGGAGCATGTTTCCCGGATATCCGATCAGTTCGATAACAAATGGCGTTCATCACATATTCTGGACCTCTGAGCCTTTCCGTGAGTTGTACGATAGGGCAATTCCAGGATGGAGAAGGGATCCCTTCAATTTGAGGTATATCCTCTCAGTCAAAAGAGAAGGGATTGTGAAGGCCCATGAAGAAGCTAAACAGGATATGATCGACCTAATAAATACCAATAATCGGATACTTCTGGATTATGATGTATTCACAATTGGATTTGCTAGGAGAATGACGAAGTATAAACGACCTGATCTCATATTTACCGATCCTGGAAGACTTATTGAGATATCAAAGAATGTAGGCCCCATCCAGATAGTATTTGCAGGAAAATCTCATATTAAAGACGGTGTAGGAAAGGACCTGATAAGAAAGATTTTCAGTGTGATAAAGAGTTTGAAGCACGATATCAAGATTGTATTTCTGCAAAATTATGATATGGAACTGGCAAAGTCAATAACCTCTGGCGTTGACCTTTGGCTCAATACACCAAAGAGCCCCAATGAAGCATCGGGTACAAGTGGAATGAAAGCCACTTTCAATGGAATTCCGAGTCTAAGTATCCTTGACGGATGGTGGGTAGAAGGATGTATCGAAGGTATCACCGGATGGACCATAGGACCAGATTCACGGGAAGTTTCTATAGAAGAATCTTGTGATTCCACAGACGCAGAGTATCTTTACAAGAAACTGGAGAGGGTGATCTTACCGAAGTACTACAAAGATTATGACTCGTGGGCAGAGGTGATGCAATACGTTATAGCATTTAATTCCTCATTTTTTAATTCACACAGGATGGTCCAGCAGTACTTGCTGAATGCGTACTGTATCTAGGATTTTTATTTTAAGAAAGGATCCACCCATTGAGACCACCACTGAATGGGGTTCTTGACCGGTGTCATCCTTCCATAATCCGGGCTTATGAGTTCACTATTGTAGAAGATGAAACCCTCATTCATCTGATGTTCAAGATTACTCTTTAAGATCTCTTTTACCGTATCTTTATCACCACAATCAAGCAATAATCTAATGAGGTATGGGGTATCCCGCGGCCAGACAACACCCTCGTGATATTCACTATCACTAAAATAGACCTTTTTTTCAGAGTTCTTCACAAGCACTCCAAATGCAAGCCCGTCTCTTCTTACGAGTATTTCATCTTTTATCGTATCAAGAAACATATTCTTCTCTTTCATACTGAACAAATCGGAAAGTAGTGCAATTGCGACCATGGCAGGAGATCCAACTGTCGTGTCAGTCCGGCCGTCGATATGTACCACATTGTTCAGGTACTCATCATTTTTAAAGATCTTAACAAAGTTCTCTGTAGCATTTGAGAGTAATGAGTTGTATCTATTTACATCACACTCACAAAGATCTGCCATAGATACAAGGGCCCTCAGCATGCATATCCATTGGGCATTTATCTCTGGAAGTAGGTACTTTGGCTTGTCCATATCTTCGCTTGAGTGCTCCCAAATTTCGGGTATTCTTATCGGTAGAAACACAATTTTATCATCCACTGTTGTGGGTCTTTTGCAATCAGTCCATGAATGCCAAGGTACAACCGAGATCAGACCGTTTGTTCGAAGAGCAGGTGGTCCATTTTTCATGTCACAGTCGCCCTTACTTAAAGAAGTTAATAAACTCTCTGCATGCTCAATAAGTGTCCTTCCGAGACTTGCATCTCCTGTTCTTTTTACATACTCACCCCCGAGTATAAATGCAAGCAAGGTCGCATCAGCACTGTTGTAATCGATCGGTCTTACTATCCTGTTTGGTATCCTCCCGAACTCATCCTGGTAATCAAAAGCATATAGAAGTATGTCTCTAATCATGCCCTCCATCTTCAATTTAAATAGCGTGTCTATGTTACTTAGAAGCCCTTCAAACTCGTCTCTAAACCATACGCATCTGAACCAAAAATCTCCTGCTTCATGGAAGAGATGTCCATTTACTTCCATTCCAAATCTTGATAAAGCAAGGGCCCTAAGTGCAGCATCACCGTCCAGCCCGGTCTTTTTTACAATTCTTTCAGCTTTTTTCAACTCTTCTCTTCCGATCTTTTTTGACCTGTTAAAGATACCGTTTGTAAGGTTGTAAAGCCCTTTCCTACCCGTCCCACATGCGATTGCAAGACTCACCTCTCTTGAATCGGTAAAAATCATCTCCCCGAGCGAGACAGGGCTTCTTGATTCTCCTCTGAACACGGTATTCCCATCTTTATCTTCTCTATAACCGGATCCAAGCTTGTACCACCAATTCAACGGGCGCTTCCATTGCTTAATTTCTGGTTCCTTTGACCCTGCAATCAGAAGCGATATATTACTCCTCTCAATCAACATTTTGTCATCGATCACTTCACAATAATGGGAAAGAGGATTCGAATCCGCGTACATGTGGCGTATATCAACGATGGGTTCTACTACGATTGATACGTCCGATCTACTTGATTTTATATCTATTGTAGCCGAAGCCCCGGTTTTGTCCCAATTCGCAAGATAGTATTCG
>JAXHTN010000138.1:0-1366 GCA_034190145.1 Halobacteriota archaeon
GCAAATTACCCCACCACCAACATCAACTCCCGAACTTACGCCAACACCACCAGAAGAGGGAGTCGTAATACCACATCCAGAAGAAGAATATTATGAAGAGCCTGGGTTTGAAATGACACTCACAATAGCCGGGATGTTGGCTGTGGGATATCTGCTCAGATGGAAGAAATAACTGCTTCTTCTCTCCGAAATGAAAGAGTTCCTATTGGAATAAGGAGTGAAGGAAGAATCCCACAGCAAGCTGGGGAGTGGTTTTGTAGAAAACTTACGATTGTTTTTTATTCTTTTCAGCCTACGTCATTCCTTTGCCACCTATTTACCGGAGAGGAAGTGAAAGTAGCCTATCACCGTCATAACTTGCCTTCAGTAGATTTAAGTTGGTAAGCCGGAATACTTTCACCCCACGCTTGGCAAAGGGCTTTATTTAGCAAGGGTCATGTATGATATAGCGAAGTGGCATGATTCCTTACACGCTTCTGGGAATGAAAATGTCACTCCATCCCCTCTATTTTTTGGTGAAAACAATGGCAAGAGAAAAGCTCCGGCATGACCGGCACACGGTGTCATTACTTACGGATCATATGGTGATAACGCCAAAGTATAGGGGGAAAATATTAACTGACGATGTCGCTATGGTTTGTGAAGGTCTTATCAGGAAGACATGCAGGGAGATGGACATAGAGATCATAGATATGGCGGTCAACTCAGACCATATTCATCTATTCATAAAGTATCCACCAAAGTATTCTGTGAGTTTCATCGCAAAGAAGATCAAAGGCAGGACAAGCAGAATACTGAGGCAGCACTTCCCGCATTTGAGAGAATGGTGTCCGGACCATTTATGGGCACCTGGTTGTTTTCATGGTCAGTAGGTCATGGGTGGGAAGTTGTGGAAAAGTATATTTCTACACAGGGCAATTTACCTAAACAAGGGAAAGATATATAACAGCAAAACCACTAACAAGCCCTGTACCTATAAGTACGGGGTATAGTGACTTAGATAAGATAGTGGCGGTAATTTATTTTATTACAAATCAGTAGTTTTAAATATAATTAATGATGGAAAACTATGTTTATAGTTTAAATTAGGCTTAGAATCATAAAAAGAGAGGTGTATAACATGGAAAGAATAAAAGGAGACAAAATGAATAACGTTAGGAATAATAGGATGAACGGAAACTTTTTGTTTCTCCATAAAGGAAAAGGAAGGACTTCGATAATAGTGGCTGCAACAATTCTATTTATGATTTTTGCATCTACAATACAAGTCAGTGCACAAAGTGCAGGAGAAGTCCAGATAACCATAAATCTTTCGGATCAGAGAACACCTCGTATTTATAATGATATTATTGTATGGCAGGATAAC
>JAXHTN010000138.1:1376-5609 GCA_034190145.1 Halobacteriota archaeon
TACAACATCACAAGTGGAACTGAGACGCAGATAACAACGAATATGTCTACGCAACATCTCGCAGTCATCTATGGCGACAGAATCGTGTGGCAGGATGAGAGAAACGGGTATGGCAACGTGGATATTTACATGTACAATCTAAGTATCGGAACAGAGATGCAGATAACAACGGATACTGCTGATCAAGGGTGTCCAGCAATTTATGGTGACAAAATCGTATATAACGATTACAGAAACGGTAACAGTGACATTTACATGTACAACATCATAAGTGGGACAGAAACCCAAATATCAACAAGCATTTTAGATGAAGGATGGCCGGACATTTACGGTGATATAATCGTGTGGCATAGTTGGAATGGTGATTCTAATATTTACATGTACGATTTAACGAGTGGAACCAAGACGCAGATAACCACGAATACTTCTAAGCAAAGCAATCCTGAAATCTATGCCGATATAATTGTCTGGCAGGATAACAGAAGTGGAAACTGGGACATCTACATGTACAACATCACAAGTGGAACCGAGACGCAGATAACCACAAACTCTTCAGATCAAAAAAGACCAGACATCTATGGCGATAGAATCGTGTGGCAGCATTACCGAAACGGTAACGTTGATATCTATATGTACGATCTAAGTAGCGGAAATGAGATTCAGATAACAGTGAATGATTCTAAGCAGTTTGACCCAAGAATCTACGGTGATAGAATAGTATGGGATGGTTGGAGAAACGGCAATGGTGACGTTTATATGTATGATTTTAACTTGGTGGCACAGTGGCTTAAAAATAGTACTATCCCCAAACTCGAATCCGCCAAAACTGATAACCGTAGAGTAGATCGGGAAATCGGTCAAACAATTACCCTCATTGAGAGCAGTTTAAAAGATAGACTATGGGAAGACGAAACACACCTTGATCCGAGGATAGGTGACAGAGTCTTTAATAGAGAACGTCAAGCTGTGGAAAACATGCAAAAGAATTCACTCAAACCATGGATGCCCGATGAGGTCAAAGCTGTTTTTAAAGAAGTTATTGACGACCTTGTTAGTGCAGACGAAATGCTTGCCCTAACAGTAATCGAGGAAGCAAAAGCATATGAGGGCACTTCTCATGCTGTTGATCGGCAGATATGTTTGGCAGAGAAAAACTTAGAAGAAGCATACGAGGAACTTGATGATCCAATGGACCAAGACAATGCGATCTTTAGATTTGGACGTGCTTGGGAACATGCACAGAGGACGATAGCGATTGCTGAAGGTAGTTAAACCCAATCAACAACAACCGTGGATGCACCCCTATCCATAGGGGTGTGGACTGGCTGGGGCTTTTAAAGGGTGTAGGAGCAAAATAATATGGAATTGAGTAGTGAAATCTTTGGTGTGATCGTTGGTGGAATTTTAGGAATAGTTAGCGGGGTGGTAGTCACATATTTTACTATATGTTTTGGAGAGAAAAGAACTAAACAGTCTACCTCTAGAGCTCTTTTGCCAGAAATCGAAGTAAATCAAGACCGCCTACAGCTATTAGTCGACATCAAAAACGCTGTAGAAGCAAATCGTGAAGAATGGCATGATATAAAAATCCCCAATGAGATGAGCTTTGACAGAACCATTTACTCTGCTTTAAGCAGTGGAATAGGAGTTTTAGATACTAAAAGCCGCGAGAATGTGGTTACCTATTTTGTAAAAATCAAACGTATAGAAGAGCAGCATAAGATGTTACCAGAAATTCATGGCTTATCTGCCTCGGAACTGGAAAATAAGCGGACTGACAGTTATTTTGAAAAAAGTAAGGGAGGTACTCCGAAAATATCGATAAGAAAGTGGGATGAAGTCAATGAATATTTTACCAAAACAGAAGAAACATATAATATCGGTAAGGAACTGATAAAAAGCTTAAAATAGCAAATATAGCAATGATAAAGCCCGCAGACGTCAAACGGATGCCTTGGAATTTATTCCGGGTGTGGATTGGCTGGGGCTTATATATTATGAAGCCGATACAAATTAAAAGGAGGTGACGAAAATATGAAAAAGAAAACCATGGCAGGCTTAATAGTTATAGTGGTAATCGTATCAATGGTGATGCTTTCTGGATGTGTTGAAGATGAAACGCCTGTAGAAGTTGAAGAAGTTACCCCAACGCCGGAGCCGACATCAGAAGAAGAACCCGTAGTAGAACCAGAATCTACACCTACACCAGAACCAATTGCACTTTCTGGAACAGGGCAGGAAGCCACGTCGAAATTCTCACTTGAAAAAGGGCTGTCAATATTCAGAATGAGCCATGATGGGGGTTCTAATTTTGCAGTCTGGCTTTTGGATGGCGAAGGAGACAAGATAGAACTTCTTGTGAACGAGATTGGAGAATTTGATGGATCTAAAGCCGTAAGCATTAAAAAGCAAGGAGATTGCATATTAGATGTCAGTGCAGATGGCAGCTGGACAATAACCATTGAACAACCAAGACCCTCTACTGCTCCCTCAGCACCAAAAACGCTGAACGGCAAAGGACAACAGGCATCAGAAGTGTTCTATCTGGATAAGGGCTTAGCTAGATTTGAGATGACCCATGACGGAGATTCTAATTTTGCAGTCTGGCTTTTGGATGACGAAGGAGACAACGTTGAACTTCTTGTGAACGAGATTGGAGAATTTGATGGATCTAAAGCCGTAAGTATCAGTAAAGGTGGGATTTACTTACTCGATATTAGCGCGGATGGAAACTGGGAGATCTCAATAGAATGATTGCTCCGTTATTCGCTCCATCGGAGCAATATTTTTATTTTTTTGAGAGCGATAAAATTTAAGTGCATAGAGCGGTTGGTCACCTCTAAAAAGAATTATATAAAGAATGGAAAAAGTGGAATACAGTATGTCTAAAGATTTGAAAACAAAAATTAAAGAAGATTTGTTAAAATCAGGATTCCCTTTGGAATTAGAAATATCAAGAAAATTAGAAGATAGAGAGTGGAATGTTTTGCAAAACGAATATATTTCTGAAGAGGAAAAGGATCAAGAATATGAAATTGATATCCTTGGAATTAAAATGTTTGAAAAGGATATTAATGGAACTAAATTTAAATTGTTTCCTAAATTAATCATTGAATGTAAGAAAGCAGAAAAACACCCATGGGTATTCTTCACGAGAGAGAAACAAGCGGTGGATAAACCTCACAGATTAATCAAACAAGTTTCGAATTTTGGTGTCAATAGACCTTTTAGATTACCTAACCATAAATTCTATTATGATTTTGATTACTTAGGAAATGAAATAGATTTTATTGGTTTGAACACATTTTCTTGGAAAACGAAAGCAACCAGTTATTGTCAAGCTTTCAGAGACCCCAATAAAGAGAATCAAGTCTATAAGGCAATAAGATCTTTATTGCGAAATTTAAGAATTATTAAAAATAAACAAAATAAATCTTTGAGTCAAGGTCAGTGGTCCGAAATAATACTGGAGATATATTTCCCAATAATTGTATTAGATGGCAATTTATTTGAAGGATATCTTGATAAAGAAGAATTAGAAATTAATGAAATAGATTATATACCTTTGGTTATCAATTCTGGAGAAAATGACCTTCAAAGAGTTTTAGTTCAGATTGTTAAAAAAGATTATGTGGAAGCTTTAATTGATAACATAAAAAAAGATTGTGAAACATTGATTGACGGGTATTCTAAAATTAACTATACAAAAGCGAATTAAGGGTGTCCTGCGTCATACTGTGCCTTCGCTTCGGCGGCTTTTCTTGCAGAAAAAACACATAACACGGCTTATGCGGAAAATTCTTGCGGAATTTTCCCAAATGTTCGACTATACCTTGTTCTTCGCATAAGCCGATATGTTATACGTAAAACACTTAAAACAAGAAATCCATAAAATATAAACAAATCCCCATCCTACGGCAAACGTGGATGCCCCATTTTTCAAAATGGTGTGGATTGGCTGGGGCTCGCACACATCCCGCATCTAGGGGATTTGAAACATTTTTTCAATTCTATTACTTCTTTTTTCTTAAATATTCTCGTCTTTCGAGAATTCTTCTCTTTAGTTCGGGATTTTCTTCAATTATCATAGAATTATTCTCAAAAACAGTTTTAAGCTCCTCTATAGCAGTTTGTACATTTTTTAAATCATCAATGAAAATTTGGGGGTTTCTTATTGCTTCATACCCCCTACAGGTTATTATGATGCCCATCAACCCCAAAATTTTTTTATCT
>JAXHTN010000139.1:0-5585 GCA_034190145.1 Halobacteriota archaeon
CGATAATACTTGTCCCCTATGACACCTTCACAACAGTAAAAAGGCTTGATGCAGTCACAGGAAGAGTCAAGCTTTGGGACAAGAGGAAGCTCGATGTCTATGAAGAGACTGTCTCTGAACTTATAGACTGGAAATACGTCCTCCAGAAGGTAAAGGAAACAGATTAAATATGAAAATAAAAGTAATATTGGACTACCTCCTCAAAAGTAGTCCAACATATTGTAATAGTATTGATCTAGCAAGGATTCGAACATCCAGTTGAACAACCATTCATAATTTCGCCGAGAAGGTCAGGGTTTATACCACAAGCCCACGTATATGGTGAGGTGGCTTCTTGTTTCGTATCCCTCTTCTCAAGCTTTTTGACTTCTAACTTCAATCCTTCGATCATCAAGATCACCTTCTTATTATCTCTTTAAATTGACTTGCTTATCAACAACATGTAAGTTCCAAGCTTGGAGACTCTAGGCAGCCACCCATTGGCTCTTTTGTCTCTCTTGATTCAAGCTTTCTAACCTTTAACTCTAAGTCCATATTCTCATACCTCCTTAGCTATCCTAAACTCAAAAGCTAATTTTATTAATCAGCACAACACGACATTCCTAGGTCAACATCACCAAGACAGCTTGGTGTGGTAAGACAGGTTGTCAAATCTGCCTTTGTATCTCTCTTCTCGAGCTTCTTAAGCTCAAGTTTTAAGTCCATATCTTTTCACCCCCTTTGTTTTTAAGAAAAACCAGATGCTAATCTGCAATATTACTACTTATACCTTTTGGTAATTTTTTTATTTAAATCCAAATCAACGCATTATTTGGCCTTAAAATTGGAAATAACACGATATGGTATCTTTTCAAATTTACCATTTTATTATTACTTTGGAATTTTATCCAGTTGTCATAATTCAAAGATCGGTGTATGCTAACAAATTTCACAATTGCAATTTAGATGACCCTTGCTACAGTTGGGATGCGACGAATAGCAGAAGTAGTGCCCCAACTAAGTATTAATGTCAAAGCAAAGACTATTGATGCCTTTTGGATTGCATGAAAATCAGTTTGCAATAGCACGAACTGGAGCCATGTCATAAATACATAGTGGAATATGTATATGCCGTATGAATTTTTGCTCAAGTTGTCAAGAAGAGCAACATTTCCCTTTGTGAACCTCAAGAAGAAGGAGGTGACAGAAAAGAGCATCACCATGCAGAATACGGGTAATGCTAGTACTGAAGCGTCGTATGAGATGAAGATTACTATCGCAAACCACGCAAAAAATGAGATGATGCTAGCTACAACCCATCTTCCCCATTGCTTGGCAAGCAATCCGTCTGAACAAAATATGCCCCTCTCTAGCCCGAATGCTCCTACCAAAGTCCCGAAAAGGAAGTATACTAAGTAGAGAAATATCCTGCTGGTCTGAAATTTTAACGGTCCTACTCCACTCATATGCCCCGCTCCAAAAGCAAGTATCATTGGTATGTATGCAACTGAGGAAAGTCCTAAAAACGCAAGAAAGAATAGTTTGGGTCTTTTCAACAAGTTAGATGTCCTCAGTCCTATTTTTTCATTAAGATGGGGTATGCACAAGTATATTGCGGTAATGATGCCATCAAATATCAGTAATACCCCTACAAACCATAAAGGACCAGCTGTTCCGAAACCCGATCTTACCATACCCAGCCAGAAGTCTAAATAGCTTGTACTTCCCCCATAAATTAGATCAATCTGAAGTTGTCCTGGGAAATATGCCAAGGGAATTAAAAATATCGTGCCGACTACAAAAGGAATCCCGAGTCGTATGAACCTGTCACGCATAAATATTCGAACGCCCTTGCCCGTAAGGCTTTTTATAACAAAGAGGCCTGAGATGAAAAATAACAATGCCATGAACCATGTGTCGTTATAGAGTGTTATCAGATCAAAGAAAGACCATTTTTGGCTGTCGACAACGGGGGCGAAGGTGAAAGGTGTATAAGGGTTTGGTTGCGAGAATGTGACGTAAGAGAGGATCGTATGATGCACAAGCACGAGGAGGATAACAAAGCTGCGTATATAGTCAAAAGCGACAATCTTTGTACCTTTCTTCGGGACGTTTTTTTGCTCGGCTTCCATCTTGATGGTACCATTTTTTATTTGGTTTAACTATCAAAAACTTCGATTATATTTTCTTCATCTCCAGATAGTTTTTTTTAAGCATTTGGACTTAAGAATATTCTTCTTATAAATTCATGGTTTTCATTGAAGCCAACAAAAAGCACTGTTGATACTCTTTTGCTAGATTGAAACAACCCAGAATCATCTCTACTTAAATATTCATCAACGATTTCACCTGTTTTACTATTTTTTGAGGTAGTTAGCTGTATTTTTCCGTAAAGTGCACTTTCAAAGTTTATCCATCCAGGTCTGCTATTTGGAAAATAAGGTTCAATTATAACTGGGGGATTTTTATTACCAAAATACGCCGCCCATTCTATTTCAGGTAACGTATCGTAAAAAGCATTTTTTAATTTATCTTTCAAACTTTTCTCTTTTTCTTCTCTTTTAAGGTCATCCATAAGTATCTTTAAGACTACTTCAAGTTCACAATACAGTTTACAAATTTTTTCAGGTTATTAATCAAATATTTAAAACTCTTTACGTCTAAATTTCTTCTCAACGAGGTGTAACTATCCTTATAACTTACCATCTTCTCTTTGATTCCTGATTTTAGACGAGGGTGATCATTCCCTATACGGCACCTCGATTGTCATCAGATCCCTTGCTATCGTGGTCTCTTTGAAGACCTCTCTTGCCTCTCTTAAAAGCGGTCTTGGATCATCAGTGTACCTGGAACTTATGTGTGTGAGTACAAGCCTTTCTGCACCGGATCTCTTGGCCACCTCTGCTGCTTCTTTTGCAGTTGAATGCTTCGATTCTTTTGCCCACTCACTGAGATCCTCGCATAACATCCCGTCATGGATAAGAAGATCCGCACTCAGGCTTGCTTCTATTATTGCATCGGACGGTCTGGTATCTCCAGTGTAGACAAGTTTTCTTCCATGCCTCTTCGGACCCACCACCTCTTCCGATCTCACCATCCTGCCGTTTACTTCAACAGATTCCCCTGCATGAATTTTTGAATAGAGGGGTCCCGGTTTTATGCCAAGCTCCTTTGCTTTTTTGGGATCGAACCTTCCGAGCCTTTCATCCTCTTCTAGGCTTAAGCCTATGCTTGGGACGCTGTGGTTTGTCTCAAAGGCTTTTATGACATAGCCATCCCTTTTTAGAATGTCACCTGGCTTAAGTTCTTTCACCTTGATATCAAACTTCAGCTTGTAGTAACCCAGATCAAGGATACTCTTGACGAATCTCTCTATACCTTTGGGACCAAAGATCTCAAGAGGTGTAGTTCTCCCCTGAAAGGACAGGGTCTGGATCAGTCCCGGAATACCGAGGAAGTGATCTCCGTGCCAGTGGGTGACGAATATAGATCTGATGGTCATACCGGTCTTGGCCCTCATCATCTGTTGCTGCGTCCCTTCACCACAGTCAAATAGCATCGACTCTCCATCCATATTGATAAAGATAGATGATGGGGTTCTGTTTGTGGTCGGAAGTGCACCTCCCGTCCCAAGAAATATTACACGTAGCATCCGGTTCCAAATTGGAACTTGTTAATTATAATCGTTTCGGACTTTTATCAAGCATGCTCAAATTACGTTTCCTGTTCTCAGATCATATGTTACATGATCAATGTACTTTGTTGTTCCATCAGAGAGAACGATAGTAACATTTGCATATGGTAGGGTACAGTTATGATCCGAGATCGAGAGTATGAACCCTCTCGCGTTTAACAACTTCTTCATCCTCGGTTCATGAGTAAATTGCAGTTCGTTATATTCGGCACCTGTAAATGGATTTACCGTTCCGTTGTCTGAGAGTTGATTCAAGATATGACCATATGTGCCCCTTACATTGTTATAGACATAACTGACATCATCCAAACCCTGTTCAACCGTTCGATAACCCGCAAGCCCGGCAGAGTGGTATACCGTTGCAAAGAGCACAATTGAGATCGTTATTGCAAAACCAACAGCTGCAATAATCTGTCCGCTTTCATCATCTTTCAGGCTCATCTGACTCATTTATACCACAACACAAATCTAACTTCGTACAAATTATAACCAATTCCCCTGGGATCATCTGCATATATCATCTTACTTACCGTCACCGAATCTGGACCTGGAAGTCCGTGCTCAATCTTAGCTTCATTCCCATCCGTGTCAACAAAGATGTATCCGGTTGAGCTGTCAATCATATACATATTGTAATTTACTTCATCAGGAAGGGTCTGTCTGAAGAGTGCATCTATGGTTGTCCAGCTCTCATTTTCTATATACTCCACAAGCATATTGGGATCTTGAGGTGGAGTCTTCCAGTATGTTACATTCCAATCATGTAGTGTCGGTGTACGAGATACATTGGTAGTAGAAAATTCAGCATATAGTTGAATCGTTGATTCTGTTATTCCTGAAATATCCTGTCCTAAGGCCACATTCATGATAAAGTTATCATACTCATCGAGGATTGTGTATGTGATACTTGTATCTGCAGGTACCGTGGCATTTGTATAAAAGGTACCCCAACTAACCCAACTATCAAGATCTGAGGAATTTATTGGGTTGGATGTTATGTTACCGGAAGTATAGTGCCCTGGAACTGCAACAGCCATTTCTACATAATCAATATACAGGCTATCACTATGTCCCCCCGGAGCGCCCGTCATCCATGTAATAGAGCCATCGGTAGCGATATATGTGCTGAAATCTGAGGTTAGAGAACGGGTGAGCACACCGTCTGTTCCTGTGCCTGGAATTCTCAAAGCGCTGCCCAGTCTAGTCCACGAATTCGTTCCCCACCAGTCTTCACCATCTTTCAAAACATAGATATAGAAATCATTTTGGTCATCATTACCTGTGTCGCTGTTATACCCCTCAAAGGTGAAGTCAATCTGCGTGATGTCACTAATGTCTTCTCCAATCACCATATCGAGCCACAACATCATCTCATCATAACTGTCGGGGTCGTCAGTTTGCCATCTATTGTTGTCTGAGGAACTAATATCGCCATACTCTGTATCAGTGGGCTCTGCATGGTCATTTCGGTTGGCGGCATCATTTTGGAAGCCGTCGCCGGCTAGTTCTTGATCGAAGTGGTCAACATCGTTTTCGTAGGCAAAAATATCATTTGATGCTTGTGAGACGCCCACATAGTTATAGGTCGTTGCATAAGTTGTTGTATCAAGCGCCACATTCCCCCCAGTCTCAGTTGTATTTGATGTCGTGCTAACATTTACCCACGTACCATTCCCGTCTTCCCACGAGGTTTGCATGTCGGGCCCAATTGACGGATATTGAGAGATTATCTCAAGAGTATCCTCCCCATAGTTCTGTAGCTGTATCACCATGAACTCAGGATGTACAAGAGGTGATGATACTGAAACAAATGATACAGCACCGATCATCATAAGGGCAACAAGTGCCGCTTCCAATGTGTGCATCTGAGCGTTTTGATCGTTTTGTATTCTCTTTTGCTTCAAACTACCAC
>JAXHTN010000014.1:0-15954 GCA_034190145.1 Halobacteriota archaeon
GCCCAAAATCCCAAGAAAAACTATTGGACTCGCTCGATGAGGCAATTTGTGAACTTACGCATAGTCTCTCCTTACTTGAGCCAGCTGATGAGGATGACGACCCTATGATGCACAGGCTGATAGCAAGTTTCATCAGGACCAAAATAGGAAAAGATGATGATCTCTTTGAAATTGTAGCAAGTGCAGTCGAAGAGGAGATGGCACGAGTAACAGATGAATGTGACACCTCGTCATATAATGAACTGGAAAAGATAGCCCCCCACGCAGACTTTTTACTCTCCTCGGGATCCATCGGAGCAGGTAGGAAGATAGGGATATTAAACTATCTCCTTTTGCATTACAGAAGATCTGCGAGGTACAGAACTTCTGAAAGGTATGGAAGAAGAGCTCTTATTCTATCCGAAGAGAATTATGATCCCGGACATCCATCTATTGCGATAAGTCAATCGAACCTGGCTTTGGTGCTTCAGGATCTTGGTGATCTTGAAGAGGCAAGGGACCTCTCTTATCTGGCATACAGGGCATATCTTGAAAAATTCGGACCGGATCATCCTGGCACCATCACCATAAAGAACAACTGGGAGTATATTAAAAGGGAGCTACAACTCAGATCCGAAAAATGAGGCGGCTGGCATATATACCATGCCCGTGTTATTTTACACCCCATCTCTTCTCTTCAGTTCTCTGAGTGTGGATTCGATAGTCTCCCGGTGAATGGATAAATAAAACTCTCTCTTGAATCCTTCCTGAATATTTTTTGCATCCATCTTCTCCCCTATCTCAACCAGTTTCTTTGTCAGGTTAATGAGATCTTCTGTCAAATTCCAGGGATATATCACCCATACCCATGGAATCTTCTCCGCCCAGAAATCGGGAATTCCATCATCAGGAGTTGTTTCGAATACATGCATTGTTGCAGTCTTTACAGTCTGGGGATTGAGGTCATCAAGGAATCTTTTTGCGGTTTTTATGCTCTCGCCCGTATCCGAGCAGTCGTCTACCACAAGAATGTCTTTTCCCGTGAGATCGACATCTATGGGGTACTTAATCTTTGCTTCACCATCAGGTGATGCTGTAATCCCCCAATGCTCCAGTTTGAGAGAGATAAGGTCTCTTACACCAAGAAAATCGCAGAGATTTCTTGCAGGCACCCAGCCCCCCCTTGCAAGCCCTACTATCAGATCAGGATTATATCCATCGTCCTTTATCTTCTCGGAAAGTTCTCTCGAATTCTCGTAAACGTCATCCCATGACCTCATCTCATACTTCGGTTCTTCCGACATTTTACCCCAACCAATATCTGCTAATGATTCTAAATATTACTTCTCCCTAATCATTTATATCACTTCTGTTGGATGCCCTTACACCTCATTCAAGAAGGACCCTTCTGAAGAAATCGCAGGCGCTCTCTGATACAGTCTCCATCATGCCACCGAAGAAGTGATCGGTTTCAAGAACCAACTGCTCTTTCTCACCGTTTGCTCCCTGGTAAAGCTTCTCAAAATCACTGAAAGGAGCTATTCTGTCCCTTCTCCCCTGAATAAGAAGTTTGGGGCACCCCGAACTCAGATCTGTCTTCACCTTCTCTATTCCCTTCAGTAATGCAAGTGTTGCAAAACCAGAAATCACGTCCGATCTTTTTGCAACGGCATTTGAAGAAACCACTGCTCCGAAGGAGTATCCGAATACGCCCAGCCGCTCTACCTTCCCCTCCATAAAATCAATCGCAGCCACGATGTCATTGATCTCCCTCTTACCGCCACCGTATCTTCCATAATCAATGGATAGGGCGGCTATTTCTTTCTTCTTAAGCTCTTCTGCAAGATGAACAAGTCTGGGATCAAAACGGGATCCACCCATCAGCGGGTGAGGCGGAGCAAGTATCACCAAAGCCTCTTTTGTACCACTATAAAGAGTTGCATTGAGAATTTGATCGCCGCTCGGAAGATGAAGACCCTCTATCATGAAGCATAGATTGAAGGTTGAGGAGATAAGAATTTTTATAAAAAGAGGACTCGATGGGGAGCAGAGAACGCGAAAATATTTTGTTAAGCGAGCATAGCAACGATCCAGATTTCCCAAGGGCTCGCGCACCTAAGTACAGTAAGGAACGCTGGCAGGCTTATCTTCTGAGTTCGGAATGAGATCAGGAGTTGCCCTACCGCTATGGCCGCTATACTCAAACTTAACCTTGATACCTAGAATACCTTCTACGGTTAAAAAGATTTCTATATCTGTATGTACGTTCGAATCTTCTCAACTCATCTCTTGTCCCGGCAACAAGCAACTCCGAACCTTCGCTTATGACGACATCCGGACCGGGATTTGCAATAAATCCCTTCTCTTCATCCATACCAATGATAATACAACCGATATCAGTTCTTATCCCGAGCCAGCCTATCTTTGCATTCACAAGTTCTCCTTTGGCCTTGTAAACTCTTACTATCAGATCGTCGGTGAGTATTATCTCGCCATCTCGATGGAGTATTATTATCCTTGCAAGTATCTTACCGCCGATTGCAGATAGGGAGAAAGCCTTGTCTGCGCCAGCATCATAAAGCTTATCCATTGCACTTGCCGAGTTTGCACGGGAAATGATTCGTATGTTCGGATTCAATTTCCTTGCAACAATTGTTGTATAGATATTCAGGCTGTCCTTATCAAGAGCCGCGATGAAAGTTGAAGCATCTTCTATTCCGGCAATCTTCAGCACATCTTCATCGGTTGCATCACCTTCGATGATATTAAGCCCCTCCAAAACACCCTCTTCGGACATGACAGCATGTGCATCGATTATGGCAAAATCAACCCCCTTCCTATATAGCATCCTTGAGATTTGTTTACCAACATCGCCGTAACCTGCAAGTATGAACAATCCCCGATCAGTATTAGAAACTTTTCTTGTAATCAGTTCATCGAGCATATTCAACTGATCCTCAGATCCTATCGCAAATAGAAGGTCCCCTTCATCTATTGTTACATCAGGATCAGGATTTAATAAGACATTCTCGCCTTTCTTAATACCAATTATTGTTGCACCTGTCTCACACCGTATTCTGCTCCCTTCAATAGTAGAACCTATCATTTCAGATTCCGAGCCTAAAATAATCTCTTCAAATAGCAGTTCGGGATGAAGTCTGTCTACATCCATCAGTTGGTAAACCTGCGGAGAGAGTGCGTGTCTACCCATATATGTGCCAAGCATCTGCCTCGGGGAGAGGACAACAGAAGCACCTGCATAATCCAGATATCTCTCCATTGCCATATCATCAACAAGGGCTATCATCTTCGCTTCGGTAAGCTTTGAAGCGGTAAGAATTATACTTGCGTTCTCCTCACCACCCCTATTGGCAACGAGTGTTCTTGCCTTCGATAAGCAGGCATTTTCGAGAACTTTCCTCTCACTTGGATCTCCATAGATACATGGTAGATTTCTTTCAAGTAGACCTCGGATAATCTGTTCATCACCATCCACCAGCACGAACCATCTGTTCGACCTCAACAGCTCTTCGATGAAAGTTTCAACGATCGCACTGTAACCACATATCACAACATGTCCACTCATCCTCACCTGAGTCGGTAGTTGCATTATTCGCCTCTCAAGCCACGGTGTAAGGACGAGAGGGAAGAAGACAAAAATTGCCCCGATTCCTGATAGGATAATGATGGTTACGAGTAGTCTTCCAAGTGGCGATATTGGATGAATCTCTCCATATCCAAGAGTTGTTATTGTCTGAATTACCCAATAAACTGCCGTAACAAGATCATTGTCACTGCCACTGAACTCGGCTCGCAGATAGAGAAAGAGAGCGCTGTATACTAGAAGTAGGTCCAATAAACCGATCCCATATATGATAATCGGACTTATCCGTTGTGCTCGTACTCTTGTTCTCATCGAAGTCGCACCGATATTTTTAGCCTCTTAAGTCATAACTTGCTATTCGGGCTTGAGCCTGTTACCACAGTGAGGGCATATATTCCATGATGCTTCGATCTTCTCTTTACAATTGGGACACTTCCCCTCTATCAGATTATAACCGCATGATGGGCAGAAAGTGAAATTGGAAGAGACATCATTCATACAACTTGGGCATTTGATATTTGAATTACTTGATTCAATTTGGTTATTTGCACTCTTGGCACCGTCACCTGAATTCACTTCTATCACATTTCTATTGTCCAGATCATCGCCGAGTTTATTTAGCATTGACTGGGCTTCTTTTTTAACAAGTGGAAGCTCTTTTGAGTCCACTACCATGTGCAGTAGAATTGAGCTGAAGTCCCTTATAAAAGTAGGATCTTCCGATTTCAGGTCATCGAGGTCGATCTCTTTGTTATCAATGCTTGTCGCAAGATAACGGATCGTCATGAACTTTGTAGACTGTAACTCACTTGCAAGTTTGTCAAGGATGTCTGCCTTCTCTTCGGATCCCAGGATGATCTTTCCCATCTTCCGAACTATCCCCCTATAAACTATACTCAACTACTACACCATATCACTTTCTTCGGTATTATTTCCACTTTTCTTTAGTTCGGCCAGTTTCTTCTCGATCGAATCACGTAGATCTTCTATTGCTTTGGCCTCATCCTCAGTGGGCGCAACACCTGTTACCTCACATAGAATATCAAAATCATTGATCCGCTCATTCTTGATCGCCCATTCATACGCAGAATGGATTATATTCTCGTTTACCATCGGTTTTTCTTTTGTTACCCTATAAAGTGTTAGTGCCTTCTCGGCAAAGCAGGAAGGTTTGTTTAACACGAGATCTTCATAGGATTTCAGTATTATGCCCTTATCAAGCACCGGATCGATCTTTGTCAACCTCAGAAGAGATCCGACACCGAAGATAAGGCCCCTCTCTACCATACGTTTATACTTTGATTGTACGAGGGGGCTCAACATATCATGAATTACTTTTTGATTCTCACCCTGTGCACTCTTGAGAATATTTACAAGGTACACAATCTTCTCAGTGTCAGTCTTGAGTTCAAGCTCACTAACTATATCTTCCAAATCCATCTAAAGTCCACCCGGAAGTGATATATCCATCGGACACGTTCTTCATTTATTATACACAATTGGAATATAAAAGTGTGGTTATGTTATGATATCCGAAGGAGAGCTTTTATACTACCTATTTGAGGCAAAAGGGGTCACCGTGGAAAGCGTGTCAGAATGGTACGGGACGGATAAAGAGAATGCAGAGACGATGCTTGAAAAATTCTTCGAGGAGGGATTTGCTAAAAAAGAAGAGAAGAGGAGAGGGGTTTTTTATACCATAACTGATAAAGGGCTAAAAGAGTTAGGTTACTATGTTATATAGTAAGGCCACACAAAAACAAAAAACTATATCTTAGTGCCCGCATCAAAGTAGTTGTTTACAAAAATATGGCCGGGGTGGGGTAGCTTGGTTATCCTATGGGACTGTGGATCCTACGACCCGGGTTCGAATCCCGGCTCTGGCCCTCCTATTTTTTTGAGAAGCTGTAGTATCGGTACATGTTATAGATGCTTTTTGCAGCTCTATCAATTGACGGATAGACCGCAATGCGCTTGCTTTGAAACGCCTCCTGAAGTCTTGTTCTCTCTTCAGTATAACATGTATCCGGTAGTGCGACCATGAACGGTTTTCCTATCTCTTCCTGGACATACCTATGCACTTCGACCACATCTTTTATAAATTCATCATGCATTCCCTCATCTCGCATCCTTGTGTAGGTTGCACTTACTTCGAGCATCATCGAATCTATGTAATCCTCAGGCGCAATGATATTTGCAACCTCGAGAAGGCCACCGGGTCTGAAGTAGGAGTGGTAGCTGTCAAGAGGATTTGTAATACCCCCACCAACAGAAGATGTTATCTTCTCAAGCTCTCTTATTGCACCCTCACTGAACATTGGCATATGAAGTCCCATCTCTATGCACGCATCTGTCTGGACAACGCTTGAGCCACCTGAGAACGTAATCATTGAAACATTTCTTCCTTTGGGAAGCGGACACCTCGAAAAAGCAAGAGCAGTATCAATAAGTTCATCCATGTTTCTTACAGGAATTGCGCCGGTCTGTTTGAAGAGTGCGTTCCAAATATCTGCAGAACCTGCTAGAGATCCTGTGTGTGATGATGCAGATCTTGCACCCTCTTTTGTCCTTCCACCTTTGAGGACAACGACAGGCTTCTTTTTACAAGCAGACTTCATAGCGTTCATGAACTTTCTTCCATCCTTGACACCTTCCACATACAAAAGTATTAGACTTGTTTTCGGGTCATCTCCGAGATACTCAAGAAAATCGGAGCTGTCAAGATCTATAGCGTTCCCATAGCTTACGACTTTACTGAATCTTAGACCTCTGATCATTCCGGCGAGTGGGACTTGGGTTGCATGAGCTCCGCTTTGAGAGATGAAACCGACTTCACCTACTTCTTTTGACATGCCATTTGTGAATGTCATCCCGGATTCGGGACAATAGATCCCCATACAATTCGGACCAATTATCCTCAACTTTCCTGATGCAATCTTCAGAAGCTCTTCTTCTAGCTCCTTGCCACCTTCCTTTCCGATCTCACTAAATCCTGATGTAAATATATGAACGGCTTTGACACCCTTCTTTACACAATCTCTGAGTGCACCTGGAGTATACTTTGCGGGAATCGAGAAGATTGCATAATCTACCGGTTCTTTAATGTCCAGAAGACTGGAATAGCATTTCTGGCCCAGAACCTCACCTCTATTGGGGTTCACAAGAAAAAGTTTGCCTGAATATTCAGGTTCCATAAACGGTTTTATAAAGTAGGGAATCTGTGGAGATGCCCCAATAACTGCGACGGATTTTGGATAGAAAATATAATCAAATTGCATAACCATCCATGTTGCCTTGATTTTGTGATAAAACTTTCTATAAAACTTATATAGGAGTTAGGTTGTAATTTAGTATTATTCTAACATATGCTTTATATACTTCCTATCAGTAAATAACGTATGGGGATGAAATGAAGATATTTGTAATCGGTTTTGGTCAAGCAGGGGGTAAGATTGCCGATCTTTTTACTGAGTATGACCAGAAGACCAGACAAAATAGCGTTGTACGTTCACTTGCGATAAACACGGCTAAATCGGACCTTATGGGACTGAGATCCATTCCTATGGAAGATAGGTTGCTTATCGGACAGTCGATAGCAAAAGGTCACGGAGTTGGTGCAAACAACGAAGTAGGTGCTAAAGTAGCAGCGGAAGACTTATTCACGATACAGAGTGCAATTGACGTCCGAGGTACACATCAAACAGATGCATTCTTGGTTGTGGCTGGACTTGGAGGAGGTACAGGATCGGGAGGCGCTCCCGTACTTGCAAAGAGACTTAAAGAACTTTATGCCGAACCGGTTTATGGTCTTGGAATCATTCCCGCAAAGGACGAGGGTTCACTTTACACACTGAATGCAGCAAGAAGTTTCATGACATTTGTAAACCAAGTAGACAACCTCTTCTTATTTGATAACTCTTCTTGGAAGAAAGAGGGAGAGACCCTTGGGGAAGCTTATAATTACATGAATGAAGAGATAGTGAGAAGATTCGGTGTACTACTCGGTGCCGGAGAATCGATTAAGACAACCGATGATGTGGGAGATATTGTACTTGATGCTTCAGAGATAATTAATACACTTTCAACCGGAGGCATAGCAACAATAGGATACGCGGTTGAGGAAATTCAGCAGAAAGGCGGTTTATTGGGTAGAATCAGGGGCAGTGGTAGAGGGAAAGGTTCCATTGACAAACTTGATACGACTACCAGGATAACATCACTTGTGCGAAGAGCAACTATGGGGAGACTGACGATGCCATGTGATATTAAGACCTCTGAAAAAGCATTGGTACTACTTGCAGGCCCACCTGGAGAATTGAACAGGATGGGTATAGAAAAATCAAGAATATGGGTTGAGGATCTCATCGAAGGAACAGAAGTGAGGGGTGGGGATTATCCTATTCCCGGAAGTAAATATGTTGCCGCAGCTGTTCTATTCTCGGGTGTTTCAGACGTTCCAAGGATCAAAGAACTGCAAGAAGCAGCCGCTGAAGCGCAAGTGAAGATGAAGGAATTCTCAGAGAAGAAAGATGAAAAATTTGAGGGTCTGGTGCAATCGGATGAATCCGTGAAGCCGTTATTTTAAAAGGGAGAATAAAATGAATAAATTCAGTTTATTAGTGCTCTTTCTTACGTTGGCACTTTTTGCAACGCCTAGTGCACTCGCTGATGGCGATTTTATTGAGACTTATAGAAGTGGAATACCGGAAGCAGTAGGAATTAATGAACTGGTTAATATTAGAATAAATCTTAAAGAAGTCAGCTCGTCTCTTTCTTCGGTTTCAAATCTGACATTCAAGACATCGCTTGATGATCCGTCTTGGGTAATTACTTCTGCCGGAAAGCTTGGGACTGAATCGAACGCAAGCAGCGAAGATGAGGTCTCATTGTTCTTTAACCACACAAACTTTGACAACATCAGCGTCACCCTTACAGGAATAACACCCTCATATGATAAGAGAATGTCAGTACTCCTAATAAAGGTTGAACAGTCCGATGAGGCATCGGAAACCTTATTAAAGGTTGTGGATCCTGTCTGGGTAGATATTACAACCGGTGAGATTGAAGGAGTGAGAACTGCGCTCGACGATGCAATTGCGATGATAGATATCGCAAATAGCACAATATCAAATGCTTCTTCTGCCGGTGCAAATGTCTATGATGTCAAGGTGATGCTCGATCTTGCGAATACACATAATAAAAAGGCAAACGAGCTGTATATAAAAGGAGATAGTGAATCCGCACTGATGTTTGCAAACTACGCGAAGGATAACGCCTCCAAAGCTATTGATCTATCTGAGGAGAAGATGAAAGAGTTGGAGGAGGGTCAAGAGTTTGTCAAGCTCAGAAATAACATAATCATAGTCCTTGTAGTAATTGCCGTTGTAATAGTAGCTATTATGTTATACAGGCGTAGAGGATGGGATAAATTGGGAAGGTAGATTCAACTCCTTTAGTTTTATTATTTTTTATTTTTGCCTCTGTGAGAATCCACTCTTGCAGCCATCTTTTAGTTCTTTGACGAGGTTCGTAAGCTTATCTTCGGTATCTTCACACGCTGCTATTATGTCAACAAAAGCAGATCCCACGATAACCCCATCGGCTCCGGCTCTAACCAGTGCCTCGGCATGTTCTTTTCTTGAAATACCAAATCCTACTGCTTTGGAGATCTTTACATCTTTAAGTCGAGTGAGCAAAGCTTCGGCTGATTGTGGAACGTCCGCTCTTGCTCCAGTCACCCCTAACCTTGCAAGAAGATAGAGAAAACCGGTTGCTTCATTTATTGTGGCTTTAATCCGGGAATCGGTGGTCGTCGGTGCTATGAAATAGATCAGATCGATACCGTGGCGCTTACAGCTCTTTGCAAGATCACCAGATTCTTCAATAGGTAGGTCAGGGACAATTATTCCACTTATATTTGAATTGACACAATCTGAGACGAATTTATCGACACCCCTCTTGAAGATGAGATTATAGTAAGTCATAACAAGCAAGGGTATATCCATATCCAGACCTTTTACCAGATCAAAATAGAGATCCGGATTCATACCGGCGTTAAGTGCTCTGTCTATTGAGCCTTGTATTGTAGGTCCTTCTGCTATGGGATCAGAGAACGGAAGTCCGATCTCAATCAGATCGCAACCACCCTTGACCAGTGCATGTATATATTTTATAGTATCTTTTGGAGTCGGATCCCCTGCACAGATATAGGTTATGAGCGCTCCTTCGCCCTTCTCTCTTGCTTTAGTAAAAGCTTCTTCGATGACACTCAACTTAGATGCCTCCTCCCTCTGAGATACTCTCAACATCCTTGTCACCCCTTCCGGAGAGGTTTATCACTACCAGGTCACCAAGCTCATCAGTATTATTGAGGACGTAAGCGACTGCGTGAGATGATTCAAGTGCAGGGATGATCCCTTCATATCTGCTCAACTTGTGAAAGGCATTAAGTGCTTGATCATCCAGGACGCTTGCATGTTTAAGCCTTCCTTCCTCTGCAAGATTTGCAAGCTCGGGGCCTACACCGGAATAGTCAAGACCAGCTGCAATCGAATATGATTCAAGTATCTGTCCGTACTCATTCTGAAGTATCATTGTTCTGGCTCCGTGAAGTATCCCTTCTTCACCCTCGCCAAGTGATGAAGAGTGGTACGCAGTCTTATCGTCTCTTTTTAATCCCTCTCCTCCTGCTTCAACGGAATACAGTATCACGTCATCATCAATGAAGGGATAGAAGATTCCAATGCTGTTACTCCCACCACCGGTACAGGCAACAATCGAGTCCGGTAGACGACCTTCACACTCAAGGATCTGCTCTTTCGTCTCTTTTCCTATGACACTTTGAAAGTCTCTTACCATCGTCGGATATGGATGAGGTCCTACGACCGAACCGATCAGATAGTACGTATCCTCGACGTTGGTCACCCAATCTCTGAGAGCCTCGTTTGTAGCATCCTTAAGAGTCTTCGACCCGGTCTCAACCGGTATCACCTTCGCACCCAGAAGTTCCATTCTGTAGACGTTCATCTTCTGGCGCTTGATATCTTTGGCACCCATATAAACTTCGGTTTCAAGCCCAAGCATCGCCCCGACTATCGCAGTAGCAGTACCATGTTGTCCAGCGCCTGTCTCTGCAATGAGCCTCTTCTTACCCATGTATTTGGCAAGCAATCCCTGACCAAGTGTGTTGTTCAGTTTATGTGCACCACCATGAACCAGATCCTCACGTTTCAGGTATATCTTGATATTGCACTCTTCACTCAACCTCTTGATATGATAAAGTGGGGTCGGCCTTCCACCGAAATCCCTCAAGTAATAATCGAGCTCTTCATTGAAAGCAGGGTCATTTTTGTATTTTTCATAACCCTTAGTTAGCTCCTCGATTGCCGGCATGAGAGTCTCAGGTACGAATTGTCCTCCGTATCTGCCAAATTTCCCTTTCATTGCGAGGTTTAATTCCCCTCCTGAAATCATAAATCTTTTTAATCCATGGGAACTTACTGGGAAGTGACATGGGAAAGGTTATCTGCTTCGATCTTGAGGGGCCATTGTCACCTCAGGACAACGCTTATGAGGTGATGTCTCTTTTAAAAGACGGGGACAAGATCTTCGAGGTGTTAAGTTTCTATGACGATATGCTGACACTCGAGCACAGAGACGGATATGAGCCAGGAGATACATTGGCGCTTATTGTTCCTTTTTTAATATACCACGGGATAAAAGATGAGGATATTAGACGAGTCTCCGATGGAGCAAAGATAGTGGATGGTGCCGGTGAACTGTTATCTCTTTTGAAGGATGATGGATATGAAGTGCACATAATCTCTACAAGCTATGAGCAGCATGCACAAAACATCGGTGGAAAGATAGGTGTAGAGAAGGATGATATCGCTTGCACTAGGCTCGATATAGAGGCACTAAAAGAGAAGTTTAAGAAGAGTGATCTGGAATCCATCGAAGAGCTAGAGAAAGACATTACCCGCTTTAAAGTCCCCCAAGACCAGGAAAAGATAGTTGAACGCCTCGACAGGTTCTTTTATGATGAGCTATTGAAGTCGATAGACATATTTTCTGAGGTGAGGGTCGTCGGTGGTGAGAGGAAGGTTGAGGCGATGCTTGAGGCAGCCTCGGATCATGAGACGGACCTCAAAGATATGATAGTTGTCGGGGACAGCATAACTGATTACAAGATGCTTGGCAAGGTCAAAGAGGCCGGAGGACTAGCAGTGGTATTCAATGGAAACGAATATGCAGTTCCTTATGCAAACGTAGGCCTTGCAACTATTGATATGCGTTTTCTCTACCTTTTGATAGGTCATGATATGAATGAAGTGAGAAAATTTGTCCGGGCCTGGGAGAAGATGAGAGACAGTTACATAAACTCTCCTGAAGTTATTCCCGGTGTGACACCCGAACTTATTGATATCTCTTCGGCTATACCTTGGGAGTCATTCCCTTACTTCCATGACTTAAAAGAAGTAAGTGATTCAGAGATAGAAGAGATAGTTAAGATTCATAAAATATTTAGAAAGATGGTCAGAGGAGAGGCTGCAAAACTCGGGTGATCTGATGAGAATTGGAGTAGTATCGGATACGCATATCCCTGTAAGGGCAAAGAAACTTCCTGATGAGCTAACCAGTGGCTTAAAAGATGTGGATCTTATTCTTCACGCAGGAGATTTTGAGGAGTCTTCCGCACTCAAAGCCCTTAGGGATATCTGCGATGTAAAAGCAGTTCATGGAAATATGGACTCACTTGCACTAAAAGAACAACTTCCGGAGAAGTTGGTACTTGAAGTCGAAGGATACAAGATCGGTTTAACACATGGATTCGGCTCACCAACAGGGCTAGAAGAGAGGTTAAGAGAGAGGTTTGATAAGATAGATGTATTAGTATATGGGCACACACATAGACCGATGAATGAGTTCGTGGATGGCACACTCTTCTTCAATCCCGGAAGCCCGACCGACATGATCTTTGCGCCATTCAAATCCTTTGGTATTCTTGAGATAGGAAGCGAGATAAGGGCAGAGATTATAAAGATCTGATAGTAATTATCCAAGACCGAAGAGAGGATCGGTATCTATTTTATCTCGCATTACGTTTGGCCAAACGAAGATGATAGTAGGCTTTGATGATACAGACTCAAGAGATGGTATGTGTACAACCTACCTTGCCGCCGTAATTATAGAGAGGCTAGAAAGGTACGCTGATGTTGATATACCTCATTTGATTCGCCTGAATCCCACAATAAAATATAAAACAAGAGGAAATGCAGCAATAGCACTAAATTTAAGGACTTCATCTCCGGTAGAGGTAAAAGAGATTATACTTCAAGCAATTGAAGAGTTTTCAGAGTTTGGAGATGACAATACTAATCCGGGAGTTGTTTTTTTAGATGAAATGCCAGAGGAAGTCCGCCTATTTTCGAAGAATGCTATAAGAACCACACTTAAGATAGATGATGCAAAAGACCTCATCTCGAAGTACAAGATAGATCATAAAGGGTACAAGAATCAGAGGGGACTTATCGGGGCTCTTGGTGCGGTCGGTGCAACACTTGAAGATTTCACATACGAACTGATCGCATACAGGCACAAAGATCGTTGGGGCTTACCAAGGGACATAAAGGAAAAATCGATATGGCAAGCAGACAGTCTGACATATCCTCTGACGTGGGATACAGTTGATGTTGCAAACAATAGTATCGTCTTTTCCCCGAACTCAAAATGTCCAGTCCTATTTGGAATTCGTGGTGGGGATAAATTTGAAATTTATAAGGCCTTCGATATCATTAAGTCCGAGCCAATCGAGAGATTTGTGCTCTTCAGGACGAACCAAGGGACAGATTCGCACCTCTTGCACTCAAAGATAAGTGGTACTATCGAAGGCTCTTCGTATATACTTGAGGGGACCCTGATAAAAGATCCACAAACGATCGAGGGCGGTCATGTGATATTTAGAATATCTGATGAATCTGGATCAATTGACTGCGCAGCTTACGAACCAACCAAGAACTTTCGCGATGTTATTCGAAAGCTAGTAGTTGGTGACAGAGTAGTGGCGTACGGAAGCGTAAAGAACTGCACTGTGAATCTTGAGAAGATTGAGATTAAGAGCCTTATGAAAGGAGAGATACTTGTCAATCCAAGATGTCCCGTCTGTAAAAAGAGTATGAAATCCGCAGGAAAAGGGCAGGGATACAGGTGCAAGAGGTGCAATATCATTGCCGAAGGAAAAATGGCAATCGTCATAAAAAGGGACCTTGAAGTAGGCCTTTATGAAGTCCCACCAGTTGCAAGGAGGCATATATCAAAACCACTCATAAGAGAGACTGGTGAAAGAATATATCCCAGCAGATGATTTCGATAAAGATATTAATAGGGAAGGGGTAGTAGTGGACATGAGATTGTTGGTGAGCCCGATTAATGTGCAAGAAGCAAAGGCAGCGGTTAATGGAGGGGCCGATATAATCGATGTTAAGAATCCGAAAGAGGGTTCACTCGGTGCGAATTTTCCGTGGATGATACGTTCTGTAAAGGATGCAATCGGTGAAGAGGTTTTAAGCGCGACACTCGGAGACCTTATCTACAAACCCGGAACTGCATCACTTGCAGCACTTGGTGCTGCTGTTTCCGGTGCAGAGTATATTAAAGTGGGACTCTGGGTAAAGAGCCCTGATGAAGCACTTGATATGGTCAAAAGTGTTGTCAGATCTGTAAAAGAGTATGACAGCGAGAAGAAAGTTGTTGCTGCGGCTTATTCCGACTATGAAAGACTTGACCTGGTATCACCATTCGAGCTACCTGATATTGGTGCCAAGGCAGGTGCAGACGTGGTAATGGTGGACACCGGAAAGAAGGACGGTAAGACCACTTTTGATTTTCTCTCAGAAGAGGACCTGATGAGGTTTGTTACCTGTGCAAGAGAATCGGGGCTTCAGACAGCGATAGCTGGCTCGTTAGGTTTTGATGATATGGATGGAATCAAAAGGATAGATCCAGACATAATAGGTGTGCGTGGCATCGTCTGCGGAGGAGACAGGAACTCAAGCATTAGAGAGGATCTTGTAAAAGAGTTAAAATCATCGCTTCAGTAGAGGTTAAGGAAGATAATTCACATCAGTTTCTTCTCAACAACCTCTCCATTTTGTTCAACTTCCTCAAATATCTGACCCTCAAAACGGCTAACCTCAGTCCCTTCCTCCAGCCAAGCAACCGGGGAAAGCCCAGCCTTCATGCATGTATGGCTCAAGAAATCCTCCACATCCATTCCATGCTCAATCGGCACCTGGGGTAGGAGTAAGCCTTGATAGGGTCCTTTCTTGACAATAAGTCCGTGCCTACCTATCTCAATGTTTTCTGGTAGGTCTTTTGGTTCAACTGCAATCACCTCAGGCGGAGTAAGTACGGTCACTTCAACGATTATATCATCAAGCTCATCCGACTGAACAGGAAGGAATCTTGGATCTTTTGTAGCGGCATTTATTGCAGAATCAACAATTGCCGAGTATAATGGCGAGATCGGAAGTGGGTATCCTATACAACCCCTAAGCCCCTCCTTCTTTCTGAGAGTAACAAAGACACCTCTTAATTCTTTAAACTCTTCAGGGGGTTTATCCATCTCGATTGAAGTTTCATTGATGCATTCTTCAAGAGTGTTTCTTGCAAGCCTTACTGCGTAAGTCCCCTCATCTAAGGTTAACATAGATACACCTTCGGGGGAAACGCTTATCTTTTTTGCGGCACCTAATTGGTTTGGTTTTTTTGAAAAGGGGGATGTTAATTTGAAATATAAGAGGGTTAAACGGATAGTTTCAGCTATACCGACAATTATTACACTTTTATGTTTACTTGCCGCATTTTCAACAAATAATTGGAGTTTAAGCTCCACTCTGGTCTCAGAGGGACCGCAGGGTATGATTGAGGGACTTCTGCCTATGGATCAGTCCGAAAGCGGTGAGTTTTTAGAATTTAAAGATTTCAGATTCTCTGAAGACGGAAGTGAATTATTCGTCAGCCTTAAGGTCAATTCTCCCTTCAACACCTCAATCGTGGTAGAGGAGTTATCAGCCGAACTTGTAATGGGTGGCGAGATAGTTGAGATAAGTCTACCATCGGAGGTCAAGGTCCCAAAAGGGGGCTTTGCAACTCTTGATCTTATAGGAAAAGTCCCATCCACAATTTCCCTTGAAGATATCGATAGTGCCTCGACATCGTTTCGAGATTTGAGGATGAAACTTGACATATTGGGTATGAAGCTGGAGATGATGATGTGAATCTGAAGAAGATCAACTGGATGGGAATCTTCGCTGGAATACTTGCGATATCCATCCCGTTTTTGGGGCCATGGTGGGAGTTTACCCTTGGAA
>JAXHTN010000140.1:0-5558 GCA_034190145.1 Halobacteriota archaeon
ACAGCTTTTCTCTTTCTCTCTACATAATTCCCATTCAGAAAACCAAGAAGATACTTCATCGTTTCGGGATTATGACTGACTATAACATGACCGCCACCGATATCGAAAACACAATTCTTGACATTAATCGATGAGCAAAGACCACCCAAGTTTTGGCCCATCTCCAGCACCTGAGCATCAAGCTCATGAGCACAGACACATCCGGCAATTCCAGCCTTTTTGTAGCGATGTCTATAGCTTTTCCAATGTCGTTTTTCCGTGGGGGAATGTTTACCTAACCGAAGATTTTAACAATGGTTCACCTTCTTCATCTTCTCCTGCCAGTTGTGTTGCTCCCTGCCTTTTCTTCGCCCTTTCTCTTTCGATTTCAAGTAGTTTGAATGCAAAAAGCCCTCGCTGGAAGTTGTTCATGTGTCTTCGCAGTAAATTATCCTTAATTGCAAAATCAATCATCTCATCTTCAGACTCGAACTCACCTACCTCACATGGAATTTCTTCAAATATTTGGGTTAAATTGCGATTCTGCAATGATATATCCTTTTTTGTAGTTCACCGTTTTTTCAATCATCTCAAAAAAACCGGATCCGACATTTTGCAGTGATTTGCCCCACCGTTATTCTTCTCCAAAAGAAGGTTTCTCAGTTAACCCCAGTTGACGCCCAACTATATTTGAGGTGTTTGGGGTATTTAAGACGTGGATAGGCTTCGGTTAATGTTCAAAGTACTTGTTCCGGATTTCCAGATATGAGGGTGTAATATTTTTTATTTCCCTTAAAATGTCAGAAAAAAAAATTTTACACTCCCTTTCCTGGGATTCGGGAACAAGCTTTTTGTCCTCATTTAAAGCCCTCATTATGTCCTGTTCGGTCAAATTAGCCCTGTCCAGGTTGGGCGTCAACTGGGGACAACAGGAATCGGCTTTTCTCCAAAACTCCCAAGGGGATGTCTTTACCACTCCCCCATCTGTATTCGGTTTTTTGCGTCCCTCAACAAGACCTAGGTCTAAAAGCCCGAGTTTTTCATCATTTCTGTCATCACCGAATAGAAATCGACGAATAGAAGACTTATGCATACCAACCGCCTCTTGAATGCTAGCCAGGGTGGCACCCTCTATGCCCTCCTCATGGAGTGGCAGAGAATCTAAAATCGTGTGAGCGTCTTCGGGGAGATGGGTAACCTGGTACTTTTGGATTGCCGTCCATAAAGTTAGGGTTAAATCAAAATCGATTTCAGTTGAGATGATTTTTCCATTTATAATCCGCCTGTGCCTCCTGTTCGTATAAGTTACGACAGCAAGCAGAGATATGAAGAATTCCAAATTTCTCGGTGAAAACCCTGAAAAATCATAGAGGTACAGCAAAGGGCTCACTACAGCAAGGGGCGCATCACTTCTTTCTTCCCCAATCAATTTTGTAACACACTGCGCAACCTCAAATTCTTCTTCAGGGGGAGTTTTTAATACTCCCCTCGCACCCCTATCTCGCAAAAATATCGTTACTTTCTCCGTGTGCTCGTCTGATTGGTCAGGGTTCGTATGGATGAACCTGCTGTTAAGTGACTGCTTCGGGGGTGCTTTTACGGAATTACAGATGCAAACTCTCTTGCCCTTTATCTCTATATTCACGAATTTACCATCCACCACTGTCCAGTGGGCGGGTGTGTCCTCTTCTGTATCTGTCAGCGTGTTTAATAAATTCCAAGCATCTGGATTATCCTCCACCTCATTAATATATAAAATATTAAAATCGTCACGGAGCTCACCGGCTCGTTGTGCGTAATAGACTGATTTTGGCGATAAACTATCGATAACGATAAACCAGTTCTGTGGGAATACCCAACGGGTTTTCCTAGCCCCACTCGATTTGCCCGAACCACTTCGCCCAATCGTGTACACATGCAGTTGTTTCATTCCTTTCACAAACATGCTCAGGGGGGCCAGCCAGTCCAATGCTATAATCGCAGGGTCGCCAATATGTCGTCTCTGGATGGTTTCGATTATATAAAAAAGAGGGATTTCGGTGGTTTCAATAATCTGCTCGGCTCTTGATACTATATCATCTGAGAAGCCATATGACTCTGTTTTCAGTTCATTATATCTAACAAAGGCCTCGTTTTGCATGTGGCGTTTCTGAGCCATGTCAATAAATAAACGGTCAATCATAACTGCCCCCTCTTTTTTGTTTTTTACGATGCTGTACTCTACAAGTCTCTTTATTATTTGGCTCCGTTTGGACTCTTCCTTCCAAGGCTCCTGCTTTGAGTAAATTGAAAAAACGATGTTGTTGCCATCATCTGGGTTTTCCTCTGAGTTGTCAATGATGGAGAACATAAACCTCCCTTCCTTTCCTGCTTTGAGTTTGCCCAACCTGTCCGGCAGTTCCCTATCGACGTATTTATCAATTTCTGTATCCACAAAAGTGGCTATATACGAATCGTCAATATCACAACTTATCTCTTCTGCTATTATTGATTCCAACTCTATTGATGTCCTATCACTTTTTTCAACGCGTGTATGGTATTTATCCTCTGCTATATCTTTTTGAAATGAAACGTCGCCCCCCGGGTAGTTGTTTTGTCCTTGCCGACCCCGCTCTGCTGGCACCTTGGTCTGGTCTCTGGGCTTGATTAATTTAAAATCGCCTTCTTTTAACTGTTCTGGTACCGAGATGCCATCAGTTGATGTCTTTTTACCCATACTTACTACCTGTCACCTTACAAAGTTGTAAAAAACGATCGCAAAGCTTAAAAGCATAAAAACGATTTTTAGCATATTCTACGGATAGTACTGCCGAACTTGTGGTTTTACCCGGTGCAGATTGGCATTCTGCGATTACACCATTATCTTTGGCTAATAGTTCCATAATTTTATTAAAAACTGCGTCCTTACGTGCATCCTTTTGCAAAAAATTTAAGGTAACTTCCGTAGATGACATACAATAAGGCGCTAAGGGGTTTTTTAACATTTTTTAATTACCTTATATACTTTACGCACTCTGATTGAGTTTTTTGCATCATCACAACATAAAATTCCAATTTCATCGCCAATATGGATGTTATCCAACTTTTCTTGAATCTCAGATAGGTTATAAGATTTTACTCGGACTTTAACTACTTTATCTCCAATTTTAATGCTAATTAGACCATCTACATCATCAAATCCTCTGAAAGTGCCGGTAGCTTCTTCCCATGCGCTTAACAAAACTTTGTCAGCCATTCTTCACACCATCATAATTGCTGTTTAAAGTCGTCATCCCTAAGGCTTTACTAGCCTCAAAGGTAGAATAGCCGAGTCTCACAAATTCCATTTTCACTACTCGACGAACGAAGCTGCTGCGGTCCTCCCCTCGTAAATCGCAAAGTTCTTCCAGTATGACAGCATCTTCTTCCGTCATACGAACTGTTACTACTTGAGTCATGCTAAGATATATGTCACTCATTGCCCTCGAATATAGAGTGATTAGTCTACAGAACCTTCCGACAAAATTGAGAGGGTACCTTCACCAATCTAGTGTTACTACATAGAAATCATTAAAGTATCCAACATGCTCAACTGATTACTCGATATCCCTCATGCCATGGCCGGAGTTACTGGTTTCAAGTATCCAATTCTTACTTTTCCGGCTACTTAAAGCCCAATGAGCTTTGATATGATTACGTAAGAATGAAAAACCAATTAAGCCCAATCCAACCCACTCAAGCGACTTTGCAACTCTTTTTGTGCGAAAGACAGGATAGCATATTGAATCTCTGATAACCGAGTTCAGATTCTCTATTAGTGCTGTAGTGATCTCTTTTCCGATACTTATTTCTCTAATCATCTCATCCAAGACCCTGCCACTTATGTTAAATAACCCTATGTCGAATAACCCGTATGTACAGAACTTCCTCGACCTCACACAGAACTTGCTTTTGTTGATCACACTAGTGATCGGTCTTCTTCCCTTTAAGCCGAGATACTTTCTTTAGAATTTCTCGTAACCATTATAATCATCTTCACATATATCTCGTCTATTTCTATGACTTACGAAACGTAACCCTCCGGTAGCAACAGCTCCTGTAGCCTTTCAAAATGCAAGAGGACCCCCTGATATTTCTAATCGTATTTTCAGTGACTTCAAATAGAGGAAGCATCTTAATTGTGGGATATCCGGTACGGAAGAGATACACGATCTGTAAAATAATCTCATCACTCAATCTCTTTCTATAAAAGGGAGTGCCAAACCTACCATTGAATGTTTTTGAGCAATGATTGCATTTGTACCTCTGTCTGTTGTTTATCTGCTTACCATATCTTATTATTTTATCCGAACCACAATGTGGACAGTTGGATGTTTTCGTATCGCCATTGCCATAAACATCTACCGTTTTCTTCTGTGTATACATCCCCTCTTTTCAATATCTATCGGAAGAATTAGTCTATATATACTAAAAATCAACACTTAACTGGTGGGGTGCCAATTAAGAGTAAGGAGTTTAATATGGCTAATGATATCCAATTGCTAAAAAATCAACCTGGAAAGACTAGGAATCTATATCTAAAAATTTTAAAAGTGTTGCAGAAGTCAATAAATGGTGAAAATTTTACCAATATCCTTAAACTTGCAAATGTATCAACAGGCGGCCTCACAACAGGACTGCAAGGACTTATTTCAATGGAATTAGTTGAACATATGGGTGATAATAGGTATCATATAACTGAGAGTGGTATGAATTTTTTTAATGTATGGTACTCAATAGACAATGAGATGGTCCCTGATACCGAACTGATGAGTGTGCCACTTAGAACCTCTGTTAGTGAAACAATTCATAAAAGTCAAAAAAACATTCAAACAATAAGGGGGAGACCCTACTCTGTGACTTCAGGTGCAATTATCACCTACACCGAAATGCCTGAGGAAAACACTCAAAACACTATAAATGAGTGGATAACGAATGATTTTTTATACATGATTTCAAATTCTCTGCAAAATCAGCCTATTCCCTTTGATAAGATTATCCTAGCTTTGGTTATTGAGAAAATAGATGATGGCACACAAAAGAAGCGATAAACTTAACTGCGGAATATTAGCTAAATAACTTAATCAAAGGTCTTCTCGGTCTATATGACTGTATATATCTACTGCCTCACGTCTGCTATCTCACTCATTCAACCCACTTCCACCTTTTATGTGCAAATTCGATTAATCCATATTCTTCAAGATACTGAAGTTGTTTTGAAATTGATTTTACTACATCTCCTTCTGTCGGGCTAACTACAAGGTACCTTGGAATATTACTATCGCTAAAAATCATTGGCTTGCCTCTTTTATCTTTCGTAGAGCGAAGCAAGTCAATTAGTTCTTTATCATATTTACGAAGACCACTAAAAGAAGAATCTAAAAACGGCTCAGTTTAATATATCTAAATCTCCCCCGAGGCTGAAATAGATGCTATTGTCCTTTATCCCGAAGTGGTTGAGGAGCTTATTGGTAAATCGGCGGGAAATGAGGTGGAGAATCTTGTCATTTCCGACGGTGAGAAGATATTGCTCTACAATGTTGAAACAGATCTCAAAAGTT
>JAXHTN010000141.1:0-1292 GCA_034190145.1 Halobacteriota archaeon
ATTAAGGTTGATGTCTGATGAAGAGAAGGAGACTGATTCGTCATTTAGAAAAGCATAGTTGTAAGTTCCTCCGGGAAGGTGGAAAACACACCGTTTACTATAACCCATCAAACCTTAAGACATCCACTATTCCTAGACATAATGAGATTGTAGATCCTCTTGCGAAAAAAATTTGTAAAGATTTGGAAATACCACCTCCTAAATGATGCATTCTTCCCACTTCGTAAGCCCATAAACAAGCAAAAGACTAGAAACAATAGGCAAAAAAATAAGACAAGTAATCCTTTCTGCGACTAACGGATGCACCCGTTTTCAAACAGGGGTGGCGAGGATGGGGCTTAATATAGATTGGTATGAATAAGAACGTCGTGTCCCTACTCCACTGAGAATGTATTTATATAATGTATTTCAACCTCACTAAGGTCTGATTTTTGAGAATTTCGAATAACCCCTTTTTCATCCGCGCCACATAAGTGATCTAAAACCTTTGAAAAACTCCATCCCGGTTTTACCTCATTACACCACGTTTCACCCAATGACTTCAATCAACATAGATGGCTCGCAAGAATATTCAGATCCAAAGATCTCTGAGTAAAAATAAAAAAATAGATGTAAATCCCACTGCCTCCGAAGGAAGTGGCAGGGGAATACATTTTTAATTTGACCGATTATTTGTCCAGGTGTACATCCATCTGTGGGAATGGGATCTCCACACCTTGTTCTCTAAAAGCTTTCAAGATTCCGTTTGTCAGGTCGTTTTTTACCGTCCAGTAATCATCAGTACTTGACCAAGCCCTGAGCTGAAGATTCACTGAAGAATCAGCAAGTTCAATAGTCATAACAGCTGGCGCGGGATCATCCATCACCATAGAATTTGCTTTCATCAGGCCGCTTGCAATAGAAACAGCTTTGCTGACATCGCTACTGTAACTTATTCCTACGTTTACGTCCACCCTTCTTGTAGGCATCCTTGTGTAGTTGATTATGGGACTTCCCCAGACGAGATTGTTCGGAATTGTTATGAACTTGTTATCAAAGGCGAGAAGCTCAGTTGCGAGAATACCCACAGCGCTTACTTTTCCCATAATACCGTTAATGTCTACGACTTCATCTTTGTCGATCGGTCTCAGAGCAGCAATCCAAACTCCTGCAATCAGATTTCCTATCGTCTCTTGCATACCAAAGCCCAGAATTAGACCGATTATCGCCGAAAGACCGAGGAATACGGAATTCACCTCGAATCCAAGTGCACCTACTGCAAGAAGAATCACCATAGCGTATAAGAGGACGCT
>JAXHTN010000141.1:1392-3860 GCA_034190145.1 Halobacteriota archaeon
ATAAGTGGGAATAGAGACATCTTCTTTATAAGTTCTATCTCTTGGCTCTTTGTAAGTAGGGTCGGATCTCCTTCGCATGTATCATCCGATTTATTCAAAATTGAGCAGCATCTGGCATGAGCATACTGAACAAAAGGTGAACCCTGCTTCTCGAAGTCGAGTGCATTTCTCCAGTCAAATGTCGTCGACTTCTCAGGCGAGACGCGGATGATATCATATCTTACAGCACCTATCCCGACAAGCCTTGCAATCTTTCTCTTCTCCACTTCATCGAGCTCACCGCGTCTCTTGTCAACCTCAAGGTATGCCTGTGATTCGACCTCATCGAGAAGCTCGTCCGCCGTGATGAACTTACCCTTTCTTGTAGACATTGAGCCTTCGGGAAGCGAGACAAATTCGAAGATCACGATCTCTGGTGTGGGGATATCAAGGATATTTAGCACACTTACAAGCTGCGAAGAGATCAGTTTATGATCGGCCCCAAAGACATCGATAATGCGGTTGCATCTCTTACTCTTCCACTTGTGATATGCAAGGTCTCTTGTAGAGTATAGCGACGTCCCATCCGATCTTCTGACAACATACTCCTTCTCGAATCCGAACTCAGAAAGATTCAGAACCAGCGCACCGTCCTTATCCTCTGCATACTTGCTCTTCTCAACTTCACTTATGATCTCTCTTACGTCTCCCGAACTGACAAAGTCACCCTCCCATACGAACTCGTCATGAAATATGTTCATCCGTTCAAGAGTCGAGACGATCCCTTCAAGACATAGCTTCACTGCATCTCTGAACTTCTCCGATGTCTCCTCATCGCCTGCCTCTTTCTTCTGCATATAGGTGTCAATCTTTTGTTTCAGGTCGGGATCGTCTTCAAGGGCCCTGTTCGCAGAGATATATACCTCTGCTGTGGCATGATCGGCTTTCTTTTCGGGAAACTCAAAGGACTCAAGCCCGTACACAACCATTGCAATCTGCCTACCCATATCATTGACATAATACTGAACCTCGACGTCGTAGCCCGCCTTTCGAAGTATCCTTGCAAGGGTGTCCCCGATGATCGAGTTTCTTATGTGGCCGACATGTAACGGACCATTCGGGTTGGCTGATGTGTGTTCAAGTATTATCGAATCTGAATAATTGAGACCTCCGAATCTCTCATCTTCCCTTAATATCTGCTCTACTGTCTTGCAAATAAAAGAATTATTTGAGTAGAAATTGATATAAGGGCCCGATACTTCAACGTGAGATATTAGGCCTACTTCCGGAATCTTAATACACTCAACAATCTCTTCAGAGATATCTTTTGGCGATCTTTTGTACTTCGATGCGAGCTTAAATGAAACTGAAGAAGCAAGATCAGCATGATCAGAAAGCTCAACATCAGACGCCCCATCTTCATATCCCGCTATCTTAAGGGCGTCAGCAAGTGCTTTCTTTACTTCATCTCTGAAATTCAAAAACATGTCCTTATATACACCAAATCAGATAATAAACTCTTTGAAGAATGGTCAAGAGAACACGCGAGATAATCTGGAATAAGTATCATCGGTATGCCTTCCTCTATGATCTGGATGATGTCATATTCTTTGGAACGAAGCAGACCCTAAGGAAGAGAGTGATGGCACTTGCAAAGGTTGAAGAGGGTAAACGAGTCCTCGATCTGATGATCGGGACTGCCGAGTCCTCCATACTTGCGGGAAAGGCCGGTGCAGATGTTGTTGGTGCTGATTTCTCGAAATCAATGCTAAAGATTGCAAGACGTAAACTGAATAGGCACAATGTTGAGACAGTAAAACTTGTGAGGGCTCATGCAGAGTACCTTCCATTCCCTGACAATACTTTTGATGCAGTATTTTGTACCTTCGGACTCGATGCAGTCTACGACCCGGAACCTGTAGTCTTTGAGATGCAGAGGGTTGCAAAGGAGTGGGCACCGGTTGCAGCAGCGTACAAGTGTTTTCCTACAAATGAGATATTTGTACTACCAGACTATCTTATGAAGCTATATTTTGATATCTGCTGGCGATGTAGGAATGTGGAACTTAACCACATATTCAGAAAAGCCGGACTCAAAGACATAAGAGAAGAGCCTCATTACTTCGATATGAGTAAGGTCATTGTCGGCACAAAACCTCAAAGTTGACTTTTTTTCCATCTCAGACTCTATTTTTGAAGAATGCTTATAGTGTAAGGGTACCTAATATTAATGGGGATGGAAAAATGAAGCTTACAATGGTAATCCCATCTTACTGGGGAAGGAAGATGGGTGATGGATGGAGAGACGGTGATGCCGTATATGATCATCCAACACCTATCGACGGCGAGAGCACATTGGGTAGGGCGATAGAGAGCGTTAAAATATTAAATGATAAAGATTTTCAACTGGTAATACTTGCCGTAGCGACATCGGAAGATATTGAAGAAGAGGTTGAGAAGAGGGTACAGGAAATTATTGATGAATCCTC
>JAXHTN010000141.1:3960-5531 GCA_034190145.1 Halobacteriota archaeon
TGGAGGCAGTTAAGAGAAGATATATATAGGTTCTTATACGAGCGATCGAAGATTGAGAACCAAAGAGATGTGGATGGGCTCAGAAAGATCACTGCTGATGAGTTTGATCCGTATCCCGGATGTTTTCTTAAGCCTGATCTCGAGGTGAAGGTTGAATCAGCATGTAAGATCCTCTCCGATGATTACCTAAAGAGTGGAAATGAGGTTGATAGCAAAGAGACGCTCAGGAATATTGAGGTGGTAAATAATGGTGCAAAACCGAACTTCAACCCGTTCGAGACTCTACTTGAGATTCAAAAAAGGTGGCAAGAGCTTATGAAGTACACGGATTCGGAGGAAGTAAGAGCAAGTCTGAATGCAGTCATAGATGGAGACTGAGGTTGCCATGAATATATTGTTCATATCCAAGCTGCTCCCAAGGGCAGACATAATAGGTGGTCCGATACTGATCTATCACAGGATTAAGAATCTATCATCCATGGGTCATAAGGTAACCCTGATCGCACCGGTCTATGATGATGTGGATAGAGATGATAGAAGTCTTGACATCTTCTGCGAAGAGGTGATCAAGATTAAGTCCGTGAAAGATAGAACGGATGACGAGGTTGATGAGCTACATAGAAGACTAAAACGGCCCAAATTTTTCTTGTACGGTGATGGTGGATTCAATCAGGGTATTGAAGATGCTTTCAGATCTGTTCTGAATAAGAGGCATTTTGATGCAATAATTACTGAATTTGCAATGATGGGGCAGTATATTGAGGCAAATAAAGAGCTTATACCAGGTGATACCCTCGCTATTGAATCGGTTCACGAGTGCTACACCAGGGCATTTCAGATGAGAAAGGACAAGGGTGAAGATATAAGTAAAGAGACGATCGACGAGCTCTATGAATACGAGTTCAAGATGTACAGGTCCGCCGATAAAATTCTGAGCCTCACAAGAGAGGATGGTGAGATACTTGCAACTTATGCACCGGATCTGAAGGAGAAGATCAGGATCGTGCCACATGGAGCGGACACAAGCTTTTACACACCACCGGAAGAAGATCCGTTGGAGAGGGGAAGTAAAAATGTCATCTATGTGGGTAACTTTCAGCACTATCCCAATGTAGATGCAGTACTGAATTTCATGAAATATTGTTGGGAGAAGATTGAGAAGGAGGTCCCTGACGCCAAGTTCTATGCAGTCGGACTTCACCCCCCCGAGGAGCTTCTCGCGTTCAGAAGTGAGAATGTGGTCGTTCAGGAAGGGGGATCCAATGAAGACGTCCGGGAGCTCTATCGAAATAGCGATATCCTCGTTGCCCCGATTGAACTTGGTACCGGGTTCAGGGGAAAGATAATCGAGGCAATGGCCTGTGGTCTTCCTATTGTAGCAACTACTCTTGCAACCTTTGGAATCGATCCGGTGAACGAAAAAGAGATGTTCGTGACGGATGACTATGAGCAGTTCGCAGAGTATGTCATAATGCTTTTGAAGGATAAAGAGCTGAGAAGAGAGATCTCAAAGAATTCGCTAGCACTTGCAAAGAAGTTTGATCACAAGTGTGCTGCAGAGAAGCTTGAGA
>JAXHTN010000142.1:0-5506 GCA_034190145.1 Halobacteriota archaeon
CCATCATATCTTCTAATTTATTCTGAATATCCTTACAGTAATCAACCAATTCTATTTTATTTTCGCCTATCATCATTGTAAGAGCTTCAAGTTTACCTTTCTCACCCGACTCGATGTGTAATAAACTCTCTATTTCACGATACAGATGACTTTGATGGGTTATTTTGTTCCTAATCATTTTGAAGTCTATGTACCAGTTGTCTAGCTGCATTTTTAAAAAGCGAATAAAATCGTCATTATTATGTTTATATTGCCATTCAATCCAGTTTTGAAAATAAATGTCTTTTTTGAGGTCTTGATTTGCTGTAAGATTTCTGGCTAAGGTATCGAAAAAAGAGGTTACTTCTAAAAAGAATAACTCTCCATGGCAGGATATAAGCCATGCACCCTCTCCAATATCACTACCCGTAACAACCTTTTTTTCTCCCTTCTCAACCTTTGGAAAAATATTGTTATCGTATATTTCTTTCATTTTACCCAGTGAGAAATCAATTGTGTGTTTTTTTAGGTACAATACTTCCAAGAGGTTAATATTTCCATCGCCCATTTTCCACTTACTTCAATTTCAATCACCCTAGGCAATTTAATTTTATTGCTTTTATTCAAGACAAATAGTTGCCCAATAAAAAAATAAAAAAAAGAAAAAGGGGAGAAGCTCAGTTGTTCTTCTCAGCTTCCATCTTCTTTATCTCTTCTTCTCTCAGCTTTCTCTTGAATATCTTCTCAGTTACAGTGAGTGGAAGATCTTCTCTGAACTCGACAAACTTTGGAATAGAGTATGGCGGAAGTTTCTCCTTACAAAACGCAATTATATCTTCAGCTGTTATTTTTCCTTTCTGATCTTCTTTTAGTTGGATAAACGCTTTGATTCTCTCACTTCCGGCACGGTCCGGATCAGGTATACCGATAACTCCTGCCACTTCAACAGCAGGGTGCTGGAAGAGTACATCATCAACAACTCTTGAGTATACCTTCAGCCCGGATACGTTTATCATATCCTTTGTCCGGTCAACAACGTAGAAGTACCCGTCTTCATCCATCTTTACAAGATCACCAGTATGCAGCCAGTTGTCGTCGAGACCACTACCAGGTGTTGGCCAGTATCCCAGCATAACCTGTGGACCGCGGATAAGCATCTCTCCAACCTCTCCGAAAGGAACCTCTTTTCCAGTCTCAGGATCGACTAATTTAACATCAGTATCTACAACTGGCGTACCGATTGATCCCGGCTTCATCCCTTCTTTTTTGCCAAGCATCTTCATGAAAGCCGACATGTTTGCATGTGTCACAGGGCTTGTCTCGGTCAGTCCGTATCCTTCACCTAGCGGACTCTTTGTCTTCTTCTCGTACTCCTCGGCAACCTCTGGTGGAAGTGCGGCAGAACCGGACACTCCGATCGTTCTCACACCTTTAAGATCCTTACTTACTAGGCGCATGTATTGTGTCGGAACACCAATCGACATTATCGGCTTGTACTTCTTCATCACTTCAATCATGGTATCAGCATCCCTAGCATCAGGAAGTAGTAGCATCCTTACGGCAGTGGAGACACCCACAAACATAATCATATGACCATACTGGTGGAAGAACGGTAGTGCAAGCATCATCGATAAACCGCTAAGCTTTTTCAAGAATCCCATTCCGGCACCTGTCATCTGTTGAACGTTTGATACCATATTCGAATGTGTGAGCATAACGCCTTTTGGTATTCCTGTCGATCCACCCGTGAAAGGAAGTAATGCAAGATCCTTCTTTGGATCGATCTCGACCTTTGGTGGGGTTGGTTCGTGTTCTGCAATCAGGCCCCTTAGCTGATGCGCACCTGCAACATCTTTGAGCTGTGGTTCTTCAGCGGAGTAGTCTTTGATCGAAGTGATTATTATATTCTCAATATCTGTTCTATCTCTTATGGAATTGACAAGATCAAATGATGAATCCTCGCATATCACAGTCTTTACACCTGCCTCTCCAAGTTCATAAACAAGATCATCTGCTTTGTGTAACAGACTGCAAGGGACAACGGTAGCCCCGGTCTTAAGAATTCCGTGGTCAGCAATTATGAACTGAGGGGATGTTGATATGATAGTTGCGACTTTATCACCCTTCTTTACACCCATCTTTGTAGAAAGTGCGTTTGCAAGTCGGTCAACTTGCTGTCCCATTTCACCATAAGTACTCTCGGCCCCCTGGTAAACGTAGGCCGGTTTATCAGGAGTATCACGTACCACTTCATCGAGTATTCCAAACAAAGGAATATCAGGATACGGCGCAGCCGTTGTCGGAAGCCCCAGATTCTCATAAACCTTCAACCAAGGTTTGTCAGCATAACTCATATTTCCAGACATGCCATAGACTTTAGAGTGGTTTAAATTTAAATCTTTTCATTAATAATGAGGATAAGAGATCGATCGTAAGCCCTAAGATTATGAGTACAAAACTTACACAGAATCAATCCAACCGTCGTCAACAAATTTCTATTCCTCATTGCAAAGAATTTAATACTTCACAAAATGACTTTTTCTTCAATGACTCTCATTGATGAGATTGTTGCAAGCACAAGAGAACGAGTGAAATTAATTGAAGTAATGGTCGAAGTCACGGGATATCGTGACCCTCTTAAGAGAATAGGAGAAGTTAAAGGCAAAGGAAAGGTACCTGTTATTTCTGAGGTAAAACCATCATCTCCTTCAGGTTTGAAAGGTGATATACCACCATCTGAAGCCGCAAGAATTGCACTTCAGATGCAGAAAGGTGGGGCAGCCGCAATATCTGTCTTAACCGAACCGAAATACTTCAATGGGAGTATGGATAACCTTAAGAGCGTAAGAGAAGCTACAGATGTCCCCATCCTCAGAAAGGACTTTATAATAGATGAGAAGCAGATATACGAGACTGATTCAGACCTGATACTCCTTATAGCACGGATCCTTAAGGACGAGTTGAAAGAGTTCGTTGATATTGCCTTATCCCATGGCATACAACCCCTCGTAGAAGTTCACAATAAAAGAGAACTTGAGACCGCCCTGAGGACGGACACGAACATAATTGGTGTTAACAACAGGAATCTTGACACTCTTGATATCGATCTTGGGGTATCGGAAGAACTTATACCAGCAATCAAGGAGCACAATCCGGACCTCATTGTGATAAGCGAGAGTGGTATCCATGACAGAAGTGACGTAAGAAGAGTGATGGAAGCCGGAGCTGACGCGATACTTGTGGGAACATCAATAATAAAGGGAGATGTGTTTGAGAAGACAAGAGAACTCGTAAGTTCAAGTTGAAGAAGTCTTCTTATCTTCAACCGGCCCCTTACTTCCACTCTTCGCACGATAGTAACTGAGTGGATGAGATACCTTCTGACATAAGTTGTCCTTTCCAAAGCAGTTTCCGTATGTCTGCATAGTCGAACATGCAGGTGGAGTATACTTATCTCCATCGGATCCGTATATGTGGTTAACCTGGTAACGGGTCTTGTCCTCTAAAAAGTCAGGTGAATTTGCATAAAGCTTGACTATCTCATCCACCGTCATCCCAATACTTACAAGAAAAGAGGTCAGGGCAAATCTTGCGGTATGCGGTAGATTGATTCCTTTCTGCATATTTGCTATCAGATAGGAGATGCAAGGAGGGAAACACTCTGATCTGACCTCCCCGAAACCTTCGACCTCAAACTTTGATTTAACCTCCTTTAGTACGGATCTGATATCGACCAGATACCTCTCGAGGGGAGTGCACATTCCTGATGGTAGCTTCATAGGTAGCGATTGACCAATCTTCTCTCTTACTGCCTCCTGAATCAACCTTGAGAACTCTTCCTTTTTGAGCTTCACATATCCCTTATCCAGAACCCTGTTAACGAGTTTCCATTTCGAATCCCTGATACCTGTCGCAAGTTTCAAGTAATCTGTGAAGTAAATGTTGATATATGAATTAGCCCCTGTCGCATCAAGGTCGAACTCCTTACCTATCCGCAAAAGAAACCCGGTAGGCATCTTAAGCATTCTTTGATGGGCCAGTTTGGCTTCGGAAAGCGCGTATCGTCTTGTCAGGTAATCATCGTCCAGGCATGAGACCAAAATCCTTGCAAATGGGTATGAAAGAAGCTCCATCACACGGTTCACCTCGTCTGATCTTCCGATATTTGGCTCTCCTATCTCACTCACCATGGCTTGGTAAACCCTCTCTTTTCCGCGTTCCCTCGCACTCTCATAGGCCCTTGACTCGATCAGATCGTCAAGCGAATACTTAGTTCTGACATAATCTGAAGCCTCCGAGAGGAATGGAAAAGACGAAAGACCTGCAAGATCTATTGTTGGCTCTTCTTCAGGTTGCATCAGGATCAAGTAACTACTAATGTATCCTTTGGTATTTAATCTGACTGTTTAAATAAAAAGTAAGGTATAAATGATCCTTACGGATCAGTAACCTTCTTTCTCGGCCCTTTTTCTCTTGATTTCAGTCAGCCTGACAAGTTCACTGAGATCTGTTATCTCTCTTTTTACGGTACATTCCTTCTCAAAGAGTCCATCGATAACCTCTCTTCCTATATCAGTCCTTGCGATAACAGTTGCACAACCAGGCTCCGAACCGACAGAACCAACAGCTATATCGGCAAGTTCGGCAGTATAATCCCTGCAGGCATGGCAGCCCTTGTTGACATATCCCGAGATCTCTTTTAAGGGAGTGGTATTAAGCTCGTTTCCCTGATTAAATACTTTAAGTTTGCCCCCTTTTATATCAAGTTTCTTAACTTCTTTTAATGGCATCATATTATCTCTGATATAATCCATCAGTCCTTGGTGGAATACATTCATACAGAAGAGGCCCACTAGTAGCTTGACCTTCTTTTTGTCGAAGGCATAAGGTTGGTCAGATGTGAGTACCTTTCTCAGTCCACCGATCTGGCAAGGAAGCCCGACGAAGGCTATTTTTTCATATCCCATCTCGATCGCTTCACTTATGCCGATTCCACTTGGATAGTATGTGTACTTTGTTCCTGCACCTTTCTTCAACTCGTCATAGGTTGTGGCAACGATGGTTGAAGGGACCCAATCGTCTCCTGCGACAGTAATAACAGCCGCATCAATGATCCCCTCGTTCAGGGCATATGCAAGTAAAGTTGTAACTGCTCCACCATCCTGTGACCTCTCAAGTATCTTCTCTTTGGTGGACCTTACACCGTAACACTTCTCGTAAATCCCGAGCACTTCATCATCTTTTCTTTCCCTTCCAAAGGTCTTCTCTTCAACTTCAGCCATTGGAAATGAAGATCTGATCTTTGTATAAACGCCTTTGTATCCTATCGCACCGGTTGGGCAGATGAATGCACATGCTCCACAGCCGACACATGCATCAGACAGATTGGCACCTATGCTCTTTCCAACAGGGCCTTCAATCGCACGATTTGTACCTCTGTTCGCGAAATTTATCGCACTTACACCGACACGCTCTTCACAGATTCTGGTACAAAGTCCGCAAAGTATACACTTCTCATCGGGATCGC
>JAXHTN010000143.1:0-5432 GCA_034190145.1 Halobacteriota archaeon
ACAACCTTTGTATCACCTGTGATTATTGGTACCTCTGCTTTTTCACAACATTTTTTCATGCTCTTAAGTATCCTCTCAAGATCCTCTACAAGAAAACCCTCTTCGATGATAAAAGCAGAAGATAGAGCGATGGGATCTGCACCCATCACCGAAATATCATTTACCGTACCACTCACAGACAAGCTTCCGATATCCCCACCAGGAAAGAATAGCGGCTTTACAGTATGCGAATCAATAGTGAAAACTATGTCACTAACTACAGATGAATCGTCAAGTGAACTTAGAGGTATCTCAATGCCCGAGCCAAAATTACCAAAATCAAACTGGTTGAGAATCAGATCTTTGATCAGTCCCTGCATCACTTCTCCGCCGGCACCATGAGCAAGGGTAATATGGTTCTTCTTCATAACAATCAATTCTTCAGATCGTTAATAACCATTTCGACGACTTCTGAAACAGTACCCCCCAGCTCTTCCGTCAACTCTTCACTGAAGATGTCAACGGTTTTTACTTCAATTGCGTAGATCTTGATCTCATCGGGCATGAGCTCGGGTGTATTCGTTCTTCCAAGATCTATTGCCGTTGCGAAGTTGAGATCATGCGGCGAGGAGATGTGTAATGTATCAACAAAGTTGTCAAGACTCAGAGTGTAAATATCACCCGGACTCCCACCTTCGGTCATTATTGCATCTATCAAAATGACCCTCTCATACCCTAGAATGGTATCAAGTAGCTTCAGTCCACCAACACTACCCTCTTCGACATCTACATCTTTGAATTGAGAGATATCAGAAGAGAGTCGTTTTTTGATCTCCCTAGCTACATAGATACCAACACCATCGTCAGAAAGTATAGGATTACCGATTCCAAATACAAGTGTTCTCATCTATTCAGATGTTCTGACGTAACTTCTTGTATAACTTTTTATCCTTCCCGTATATATTTAGCTCCATTGGCATGTTTCCGGGCAGAGTATGTGTTGCGCATGCAAGACATGGATCGTATGCCCTAAATGCCATCTCGGACATATTCAGAAGCCCTTCGCTTACGTCTCCTCCCTTTATGAACCCCTGTGCAGCTTTCTTCACAGACATGCATATCGGGGCTGCGTTATGCTGTGTAGCAACAATTAAGTTTATCTTCGTGTTAAGCCCCTTGTCATCAGTCTCATAGTCGTGTATGAGGGTTCCTCTCGCAGCTTCAACACAACCCACACCTTTCTTCTTGAGCTTCAGATTCATATTTCTGATATCCTTGCTCGTAAGTAGTGGGTCACTAGCAATCTTCTGCATATCTTCTGCTGCCTGAAGCGCTTCAATGAGTCTTGCCCAGTGGAACGCTAGTGTGTTGTGCGCGGGTCTTCCTCCAAGAGTTTCAAACATCTCTTTGTATGCTTCCTGTGCAAGTGGGGTTGACATACCATCGGCAACATTCAATCTCGCAAGTGGACCTACACGATAAAGGGAAGTCCCATCACCCTCAATAAGTCCATTCCACCCGAGCTTCTTCAGGTGTGTGAGTCTTATGTATGTCCAAGGCTCAACCCATTCTCCGATGTACTCGGTGTAATCCTGCGGATCGAAGATTGCGTACTCATTTCCTTCCGGATCCACCACACGAATCTTCCCCTCGTAGAAGTTTACTTTCTTGTTTTCATCAACAAGCCCCATGTAGTAAGTCTTTAGGTTGTAGGAGTCGCTCAAAACAAGATCCAGGTAATCTTTGTTACCAAGGACTACATCCTTGAATATCTGAAGTGCAAACTGGGCAAACTCAACGGAAAAGTCCGCTGTCTCTTTTATCCATACCCTTTCTTCTTCTGTAATCCCTCTTGGAACTCCACCCGGAAGTCCGCCCTCTGGGTGAGGGGGTTTACTTGCGATCAGCCGAATTATGTCTCTGCATCTTCTTCTGACCTCGATAACCTGTCCACCTATCTCAAGACCGACCTTATTTATTACTCCCAGAATATTCCTCTCTTGCGGATTGGCATCTGGTCCTAGTACAAAATCCGGTGCTGCAAGGAAGAAGAAGTGTATAAAGTGATCCTCAACAAAGAATGCATTGTAATGAAGCTTTCTTACCAGTTTTGCAGCAGGGGTTGGTTCAACACTGTAGAGGTCGTCGAGTGCCTTTGTAGATGCCATGTTATGTGGTGACGGACAGACTCCACATATATTTGGCACGATTCTTGGCATCTCTTCCGCAGGCCTTCCCAGGCAGAATCTCTCAAAACCTCTCAGTTCTGTCACCTGCCAGTAGGCATCTTCAACATCCCCCTTGTCATCTAGGAAGATCTCGATCTTCCCATGACCTTCGAGCCTTGTTATGGGATTTATTGTAACTTTTTCACTCATATCTTTCACCACCTTAAAGTTTCAGTTCCTTCTCCTCCCTTCTCTTCCTCAAGATAGAAGACGGTAGCGTAAAACGATATAGGTAACCGGCGGGATCATCCAGTGTATCAATTACTGCTTTAACCTCGTCCTCACTTTCCGCATTTAACAGCGTAGAGATTGCAGATATGAAATTTGCACCGGAGTCTTGCACTCCTTCAACAGGTCCGAAACAACCTCTGCATGGCATATTAATATTCAAACATGCCTCGCCACATCCCGAGCGAATTGCAGGGCCCATGCATATCACTCCTTGAGCAAGGAAGCAAGTATGTGGATCGGCTTCTATCTCGTGTATCCTCTTCACTTCTTGAATCTGGAAGCGATCGGGTTTGGTCTCATTTCTCGGACATGTATCACAGAGTGCTTTTTGCGGACCTACTGTTGCCCCCTTTGGAGGCAGAAGTCCCTGTAAAACTGCATTAACTACATCCATTATCAAGTCCGGTGGTGGTGGACACCCCGGTAGGTAATAGTCCACATCAATTATCCTATCGAGAGGATATACCTGGTCATAAAACTCAGGTAGGGTAAGCTCTTTACCATCAACATTGACTACAGTCTCCGGAACATTCTCGTTTGGATTTACAACAGTTGGTGCGTCATGGTAGACATACTGGAATATATCCTCTTTTGTTCGGAAGTTTGCCATTCCTGGAGTTCCACCAAAGCAGGCGCAAGCGCCAAATGATAGAACGATCTGGGACTTTTCTCTCAGGAGTTTTGCAATCTCCTCATGCTCCGAATTTCTTATCGAGCCGTTCAGTATACTCAGTGTTATCTCGCCGTCTTCCATCGCTTTTATGTGATGGTATTTATAGTCCAAAGCCACTGGCCAGAGTATTATATCAACCGCTGCAGTAACATCTAGAATTGCCTCGTTTATGTCAACAACAGCTTCGTCGCATCCTCCACATGATCCGAACCAGCATATGGCTACTTTTGGTTTATCTGTCATCTTTTACCCCCTACCCCGTGATGGGTCCTAGTCCCTTAATCTTGGTCCTCATATCTTCGATCTCCTTTGCGACCTGATCGCCCTTTGGATCGAATGACAGGATCAAACCTATCCGTTCTCCATCTATTCCAAAAGCTTCAAGGGTCTTTCTGAGAAGAGCGACCTTCTTGCGTGCCTCAAAATTACCGTCCTGGAAGTGGCAGTCCTCTTCGGAACACCCAAGCAGTAGAACTCCGTCTGCACCTTCGTTTAATGCGTTCATTATCTGAGAGGCATCAACCATCCCTATACAAGTGACTGGTATCAGATTCTTCAAGTTGGCAATCAGCTCTTGATCCGACAGATAGCCCCATCCGAACTTACATGAGAAGCAGACAACCTTCGGAGCTTCGGCACTGCTTTCGATATGTTCACTCATAAGAACTGTCTTTGAAGTTGAATAATTCCTTGCACCGGATGGACATGACGAGATACACATACCACAGGCTTTGCATTTGAACTCATCTGTGATTGATGTTAGCTTAACACCATGTTCCTTAAGCTGCGCCGAATCGTAGTTGCATGCTGTAACACATATCCCACAGCCGCTGCAGAGGTCCTCGTTAACTTCTGCCGTATTTAAATTGTCTTGAATACCCATGGACACACATGCTTTACAGGAGACACACGGTCCACAAGCAAGACATCTTCTGGCCTCTTCTATCGCATCTTTAAGCTTGAACCCCTCTTCGAATAAGTCGAAGTTTATCCGGTCTTCAGGAGGTACCCAATCAATCGTCGGTTCTCCCTTGTATCTTCTTCGAACTGGTATTTCGTAAGACTCCTGTTCAATTTCTCTTACTTCATTTAGGTCGGCTCCTTTAATGTATCTCTCGATTGATTCTGCTGCTTTTACACCGTCTCTCATGGCTTCAGCGGCGAAGCCAACTCTTGTTACATCGCCTCCAAGGAAGACACAATCGTCCTTCAAACTCTGAAAAGTTACCGGATCAACTGCTATCCTACCGGAATCATCGAGAAGACCTCCTTCCATCAGAAGTGTCCTGTCAGACATCTGACCAATTGTTGTAAGTAGTATGTCACCTTCAACATCCTCACAATCAGAAGTGTCAAACTGTGGGTTGAATCCGCTTGAATCAAAGACGCATGTACATGTTGGGCAGACGATCTTCTTGAACTTCCCGCCTTCTCCAGCGATCTCCCAAACACCTCTTGAATAGATGATCTCGATGCCTTCCTGCTCAGCACCCTCGATCTCTTCGATGTCCGCGGGTATTCCGTTGATGGAACTCTTGTCATCATTTTCCAGACAGATTACCTTGACATCTCCCCCAAGTCTTCGAGCAGTTCTTGCGACATCGAATGCCACATTTCCACCACCGATTACGATGACTCTCTTCCCTTTATATATGTCATCTGCGACTCTACCTGCTCTCACTTCACCGAGTAGTTCAAGCCCCTGTTTAACCCCTTCCAGATCCTGCCCGGCTACCACATCCCTTCCGAATGTTAGTGGTCGTGGAGTGGGTGTTCCGGTTGCAATGAATATTGCATCGTAGCGCCTCTTTAACCTTGATAGGTTCTCCACCTTCTTACCGAGCTTGACATCGATTCCTCCAATCCTTACCAGGTTGTTCACTGCATCATCGAGCACGCCTTCAGGAAGACGATAGTTGGGAATATACCTGACCGCACCACCCAATTTTGGTGAAGAATCAAATAGTGTTACCCTGTGACCTCTCTTACTTAACTCCCAGGCACACATGAGTCCCCCCGGGCCTCCTCCTATAACAGCCACTTTATAATTGGCACTCTTAACTTCATTTTGTTTTTTCTCAGATAAATATGGGGTGTAAGTATCAGACAAAAATCTCTTCAAAAGCCTTCTCCGAATTGCCCCCCCTTCGGCCTTATAGTTACACTCTTGCTCGCACAAACCACATATGTATCCGCATATTGTGAACAGCGGGTTCATCTCATAGAGATAATCTCCGATCTGGATTACCCCCTCTCTTGCCAACTCTTCGTCGTTGGGAAGAAGAGAGATGAGTACGTTGGTTCTCTGAATGTCCTCGCCA
>JAXHTN010000144.1:0-5395 GCA_034190145.1 Halobacteriota archaeon
TGACCAAGCCGTCTTAAAAGAGTTGATAAGAGAATCTATAGAATATGTCGCAAGGACAAACTCATAGTTGGTATGAGTGGATTCATTCAATGGTTGTTTGGGCGGGGCAGAGATGAATGTCGGCAATTGTAAACTATCCCGATGAATTCCTTTAAATTATGCCCCTAGAGGGCCCTTAAGAATCATCCTACTAAGGGAAAGGTTTAATTTGTCAAATTACATAATACCAGATGAATGGGGCTTTTAGACCGAAGTAAGAGGATAGTCGATATAAGAAGGGATAATCGGAAGAAGAAACGGGAAGGAGATACCGATACAACCCCTAAAACCGATGCAATTGGTGAAGGTACCATCGGAGATATCAATGGACTGGATTTCACGGTACTAGGGAGAATTGTATATGATTGGGGGGGCGGCAGCTGGGAAGAGTTCTACCTGGAATTTGTTGACACGGAAGAGCATAAATGGTTGTCAAAAGAGGGTACTTCGATGGAGTTACTCGTAGAGGTTGAAGGTTCTGATGCTCCTGATCCTGAGAATCTGAGTGAAGGAGATTTCTTTGAACTCTCAGGTGAGAATGTGAAGGTGATCGAGGTTGGAGAAGCAAAAATCATCTCTGTCAGTGGCTCTTTTCCTTGGAATATTGCTTCCGGAGCCGAAGTCATATATGCTGACTGTGAGTTTGAACGAACCGGTGAGACTCTAAGTCTTGAAAAACCCAGAGGTTCAAGGATTGAGGTTTATAGAGGAAACGAGGTATCAAAAGGCAGTATAAATTTTTACTAGGAGGTGAAAGATATGGGACTTGCAGAGAGATTTAGAAATGTCACTATGGCAAAAGCGAGCAAGATCGTAGAGCATTTTGAAGATCCTGCCGAGCAGCTCGATTATGCTTATGAGAGGCTGCTCGAGGAGAAGAAGAAAGTAGATATTGCAGTGAGAGACTCAATTGCTGCAAAGAACCTGAAAAAACGAGAACTGAATGATGCGCAGAAGAAGGTAAAATCAGTACATAACGACGCTCTGGACTACAGAAAACGAGCGCTTGCTCTTGAGGGAAAACTGGATGAACTTGAGGGTGAGAAGAGGACAAAAGCGGAAGGGCAGATAGAGCAGTTGAACAGTGCGGCAACAAGACTACTCGAGGAAGAGACGAGAACAAATGAGAGGATACAGTCAATTCAACAGTCGGTTGCAAGTATGGAAACTAAAGTAAGGACGCTAAAGGACAAGCAGGTTGATCTGACGGCAAAGATTCAGCGGTTTGCTGATAAGAGATCCGATCTGAAATCTGATTATGCGATGGCCAAAGCAAGTACAAGGGTCAATGACGCCCTCTCAGGAATTGATGGGGAGATAGGAGACGTTGATCTCACTGTCCAGAGGATGACTGAGAAGATCAAGATGCAAGAGGCGAAAGCAGAGGCATCGGCAGAACTCAGTACCGGTGCAGCAGGCGATCTTGGGATCAGTGATATTGAAAGAGAACTTAAGACATCTGACGCTCTCAGTTCACTGGACGACGAATTAGGTAAAGGGTGAACTTATGTCTGATGCATATCTGTTGATAGGTATATCCGGTGGAGGAACCTGGGCATTCCCCTCTGAAAATAGGGACGAGGTCCTGGAGAAGATTAACGAACCGGACAACGAGATATCCCTTCTGAATGAGAAGGGTGAACTTACCGAAGAGAAGTTTATGGAGTTGTATCCGAAGATATTCGATCTGATAAGGGAGCGCGGACTCCTCGTCGGAGAGGATATAAGTATCGATGAGGTCTTAAGTGACGAAGAGGTCTTCTTGAAGGGTGAGATATTGCTACCGCCTGAGGATCTCGATTACGAGGAAGCGATTGCACTATTCAAAGGAGACGGTCTTGTACCGGGGTAAGTGACGATGCCAAAGATCCAGATAATTACAGGGGTAATTAAAGAGTGCGATGTTGAAAAGCTCGAGAATCTCGAACTGATCGAAGGGATTATTGGGCGGGCAGCAGAGTTCTTGGATCTGACGGTACTAAAGACTATAAGTCATAAATTTTCTCCTCTTGGTCTCACTTCGGTCTCTCTTCTTGCAGAGAGCCATATCGCGGTTCATACATATCCCGAAGAGTCTGCGATCTTTGTTGATGTGATGTCCTGTGGTAAAAGAGATGCAATGAAGGTCTTTGATATGATGGAAGAAGGACTTGATGGGAGAACGGAGATTGTGCAAAATGATGTGAATTATATTGGAGGTGAATAAGGATGGTTAGTGAAATGTTAGAATCTTTAGGGGTATCGCTCTTGTGGTTGGTACTCGGTGTCGGGCTTAGTATGCTACTCGTCAAGATATATGATATTGTCGTCTTTCGAAGTTTCGATCTTGGAGAGGCAATTGAAGGAAAAAACAGCGCAGTAGCAATATTTTTCAGCCTGATGATGCTCGGAATCGGTCTTGTGGTCGCGGCCACAATTATGTCTCCGGGAACAGGATCGCTTTTTACCGATGTAGTTGAGACGATCTGGTGGAGTATAAGTATCTCACTTGTTGCGACTGTATTCTTCTTTCTCTTTGACAAGATACTCGTACCAAAGATCAAGTTGCAGGAAGAGATCAGCAATGGAAATGTGGCTTCCGGGATACTCTCAGGAATGGTATATCTTACGGTATCTTTAGTGGCCATGGCGGTTATAATAGCATGAACGAGAAAAAGAAGAGTGAATCTGCGGAAGTGATCTTAAAAAGAGCAAAAAAAGTAGCTATTTTACTACTGATTACCGCTATTATCTCTTCGTCTTCCGGTTGCATGGGGCCAACCAGTTTCAATGATGCACAACAGAATGCGCTTTCTCTCGTTGCCTATTTAGGGTATGAGTCTCTCGGTGAAGATTCGATAGACCGTTATGAAGAGCAGAAGGTTTATGAGAACGGTGTTGCAGGCATACTTTACTCTTACAGCACTTCAGCAGGGGATCTGACAGCAAAGGTAAAAGATGGTCTTGAGAAGAACGGTTTTACGACGACCGAGATAGAAGAGGAGAGCGGTCGTGGCTGGCAATATTCATGGTTTTCGGCATCAAACGGAGATATTGTTACTTATGTTACAAGCTATAAGGACAACCAGAACAACTGCGTCAGTATCTCTGCAGGACCTGATGAATATGAAGAGGATGTCTTCAAGATATATGCGAAGTCCTATGAAGGGGAATACTCTGATTATGTGAAGCTAAAAAGTGATGTCAGATCAAGTGGGTCGGATGACCCAAAGACGATCGAGCATGTTGCACCCCTTGCAGGGACGATCTACGCAATAAAGAATCCTTCTCACTCATTGAGCGGTCCGATGGATGCCGCAGTCAATGTTCAGGCAAAGAACTCCTATGATGAGATGCTTGCGATAAAACAGAAGGTTGAGACCAATGAAACCTATAGAAATGAGTTCTTCAACGCATCGGGCAATGAAACAGTGGATTCAGATAGGATAAGGTTTTATCCATGGGGTTTCTTCTGGATTGGTCGCGGAGGCTACTATTCGCCCTACAGATATGGCAATTATCCCGGATCAGGGCCCATAGGATCTCCAAGAGGGACAGGGCAGACGATAAGGGGCGGCGGCGGTCCTTCGGGAGGGGCGAAGTAAAGGAAGGCGAAAGGCCTGTCACATTGAAATGAGGGTCTGTAACCTCTCTCATCATCTTACTCTTTTTTAGCCTAAGATGAACTGTATGATCGTGCAGTAGTAGGAAAAAAGCTTCTTCATCTCGACCTATCGTCCTAAGGGTATCCGAAAGGTTAATCTTCCTTCTGGGCCATTTAAAGACGATGAATACAATCCAGGCTATTCTTCTTGGTCTATTACAAGGCATAACTGAATGGCTCCCCATTAGTAGTGAAGGCCAGTCCGTACTTTTTATGATGAACTACCTTCAATTAGATCCGCAAAGCGCCTTATCCGTTGCTATATTTCTTCATATTGGGACTTCCCTTGCAGTTCTCTTAAAATTTAGAAGTGAATTTATTAGCATGCTAAATCTGCGATCTAATCTCTTTAGAATTGTTTTCATCTCGACACTTTCAACAGCGATCACGGGACTTCCTTTATATATTCTGATCAAAAGCTCCTTTAATAACGGTGAACTCGCTACCCTTTTGATAGGCGTCCTTCTAATTGTTACCGGTATACTACTTATGTCTCCAAAGGATAAAGGGTACAAAGATATCGATGAAGTAGGAACAAGAGATTTGGTTATTTTGGGGCTTGCCCAGGGTTTTTCCATTCTTCCGGGAATATCCAGATCGGGGACAACTATTGCCACTCTTCTTTTGAGCGGGGTCAATCAAAAATCCGCTCTGGTCATATCATTTCTTATAAGCGTGCCTGTTGTTTTGGGGGCAACATTTCTGGATATTTTAACCTCATCCTCTATGAACATAATAGGAATAGAGATTGCAATTGTTATGGTGATAACCGCATTTGTAGTTGGATATCTCATGATGGATATCCTCCTAAGGTTTGCAGAAAGGGTGAACTTTTCAATATTCTGCATAACCTTGGGTGTGATAACAATAATTGTCTCATTACCGTCTTTCATTTAGGGATGGAAGTCTATCTTTTGTGATGCCTCAATATTCGTTTACGAATTGGAGGTCTCTTGATTGGAAATACACTCCGGAAACACATATAAAAAAGTCATCATCCAAGCGTCTTGAAGGAACCATCTTCTATCTCAGGTTCGGGCTTGAATATGTCAAGATTGTATCTTTTTTTAAGGTCATTTAGGGCTGCCACTAGCTGCTCCTTCTTCAAACTAGGTGCAATAGCAAAAGGTCCGGCTGCCGCATTCAAGCCGTACTTTACAGCAAGATCAATGTCACTTGTAGATTCTGCCACTCCTTCCTTGTACACACGCACCGCTTCATTTATCTGAATTGCTATCAATCCCATCGGCGAAATATCCACCTTCTCCTTACAGGACGCGTCTATCCGGGCCTTGCCACCTTCCCATGAATAGATCCCTTTACCTGTCTTCATCCCAAGATCGCCCTTCTCCACAAGTTCCTTTATGACCCTACCCGGTGCATACTCGGGAGATAGTGTCTCTGCGTAGTAGGTCAAAATGTGATAAAAGATATCGATACCGACATAGTCCATAAGTTCAAAAAGCCCCATCGGCATATTCATCCTCTTCATCGCAGTGTCAAATGCATCTGGTTTTATAATTCCTTCATCAAGGATTGCACTTGCAAGAGCCTGGTTGGGTGCAGCTATCCTGTTTACTATAAAACCTGGCGAGTCCTTCAAAACCTTTACAGGAATCTTACCTATCCTTTTAGAGAATTCAATTAACAGCTCCACGCACTTATCAGTCGTCATTTTGCCATAGATGACCTCAACAAGCTTCATTCTGTTTA
>JAXHTN010000145.1:0-5316 GCA_034190145.1 Halobacteriota archaeon
GATGGACAGAAAAGAGGCCGAGGTACCCGGACCGAATATCGAGATCGATATCTGCCCAAAGTGTGAAGGGATCTGGCTTGATCACGGCGAGCTGAACAAACTTCTAAGAGATAGAAAATTAACAGACTACTTGACAAAACACATCGGAACAAAGACAAAGAGCAAACTGGTATGCCCCAGATGCGGAGGCCTCATGGACATCGAGACGGCCGAAGACGTTGAGATAGACGTCTGCTTAAGTTGCCATGGTGTATGGCTTGACCAAGGAGAACTGGGGAAGTTGAGTGATGTATCAAAGAGTGGTTTTGATACGGATACTATTGATAAAGCCGAGGAGAGATGGGAAGAGATGGTACAAAAGGAGAAGCAATCAGCTCTCTTGGGACTCTTAAGACGACTTCCCAGAAGGTGAGGAAAGATCACAATCGAGCTCTCCTCTCATAGCTTCTAAGAGTGAGGTGATATCCACCTTCCCCTCTTCAAGTAATATATCATCTAGGTTGGCCCCTGTCGCCGGTTTTTTCGGGACTGCGCTGCATCCGGATCCGGGTAAGATTGATATCTCATAGGTTCCGATCCTTCTTGCAATGTCAATCGTCTCATTCTTATCAAATCCTATGAGGGGCCTGATGATAGGTATATCTACGGCTTGAGTTTCGATATATAAATTCTGGAGGGTCTGAGAAGCGACCTGGCCTATCGAATCCCCTGTTATGATTGCGTCTGCGCCGACACCTTCTGCAATCATCTCTGCCGTTCTTAGCATCATCCTCTTGCAGAGCACGCATGCGAGTTTTCTCTTGCAACTATCAAAAAAGGCATCCTGACTTGGCCCGTGTGAAAGAACGTAACTCTTTATGCATATCGAAGTTTCCTCCTCAAGACGATCAATAATCTTCAGAGCCTTCTCCACTTCGACACTACCCGAATAGGGGCTATTATCCATGTGAAGTGCTATCACCTCAACTCCGCTTCTTAGCATCAAATAAGTCGAGACGGGAGAATCTATACCACCAGAGATCAATGAAACAGCCTTCATAAGGCCTCATAAGAGCGGTCTGGGTTGCCTCTCTTCAACAAGTTCAGGAAGAGTAGCTGTCTTTATCAGGACCTGTTTTTTCATAAATTTGACCCTATTGAGCATGATATCTCTTCCAATCTCAGAGGTTGCAAATATCGGTACTGCAACACCAAGCTGAAGAAGTGCATATTTTTCTGAGAATTCACGAAGGTACTTGGATGCACAAGATGTGGTTATATCTACGGTCTTCATAAATTCTTCAGCATCTTCTTTTGCCATGCCCGTGGTGTGAACTCCAAAGAGAATGGCAGTTTTGCCTGTATTTTTCTCGAATTCTCTACATCTCTTTGCAGTATCAAGATCTGCAAGTGTGACGCAGACTTTTTCATACCCTTTTTCAAATGCGATCTTTAGGCCACGTACCTGATCCATCGATGCCTTCTCTTCATCAGGAATGATACAACCCTTATCTTTTAGCCGCCCAATTACACCTGGCAAAGGTGATGTCTCTGCAAGACCTGACATTGCTTTTCCAATGCCTTGAACGACCCTTGGGTTATTAACCACCACCGTTCCCGCACCATCACAGGCAAGAACGGCTGCATCTATCAACCCTGCTTTCAGTGCACATGAAGTGATCTCGGATGCACCAAAATCAACTCCGACGTCATCACTTTCAATCATCCGGTCATTTGTACACATCCCCCATTGTGATATTCGCATCTCGACACCAAGCCTAGGAAACAGGGGCATCGCTTTCTCGACTGTTGAAGAATTATCAACTTGTGATATACTATGTACCAGAGAACAGTACTCTAGCTTATCTGCTGGTTGCTCTACCTTCACAATTTTACCATTCTCTACTGTTACTCTTGCCTTCCCAATCGTCTCGATGACATGTCTGTCCATCAGAAAACCTCTTTCGTGTAAGTTATTAAAGACTAGTTATATTAAGACTTCTCACTTGCAAGCGCAGCGGCGCCCAGAGCAACAACTATCTGAGGCTCTTTAGGAATTGTGGCACTCATACCGAGTTTGTCCTCAAGTGCTTTTACAACACCGATATTCTTTGCAACCCCACCAGAGATTGCAAGGCCCGACTCAAGCCCAACCCGGCCAACCATGGCGGATACCCTGCTTGAAATGGCGTCATGAATCCCTGCAACTATATCTTTTTGCGTCGTTCCTTCGGCAACAAGAGAGACAACCTCTGACTCTGCAAAGACAGTACACATACTGCTTATCTTTGCCGGATTTCTTGATTTAAGGGAGATTTTTCCCATATCATCAAGTCTGATCCCGAGTGCTCTTGCCATAACTTCAAGGAACCTTCCGGTACCTGCAGCGCACTTATCATTCATTGCAAAATCAACCACGTTTCCTGTTGAATCAACCTTGATTGCTTTACTATCCTGACCTCCGATGTCTATGATCGTCCTGGTCTTCGGATATAAAGAGTGCGCCCCTTTGGCATGGCATGTTATCTCAGTGATCTTCTCGTTTGCGAACGGTACACTGATTCTTCCGTATCCTGTTGCAACGATATAATCAATATCTTTTTCTGTAAGCTTTGTCTTCTTCAATGCATCTTTATACACGGTCGCACCGGCCTCTTTACTGCTATGCCCGGTAGGAACGATCGAGTAACCAATTATCTTCTTTCCATCTCTTAGTATAACGGCTTCGGCAGAAACCGATCCGATATCTATTCCAGCTACTAAACTCATCTATTTTTACCTCACTTTAACATCTCAATAAAAGCTTCAACTCGGGTCCGGACCTGTCCCGATGCATAGTTTCTGGCATCAACACAGTCTCCGTCAAGAAGAAGCGCAGGTATCCCTGCCTCATTAAAAGCATCTTTAAGTGCAGCCGCATTCGCACTACTCTGCCTGCAACCCCACTGCATGTATATAATTGCAGCATCAGTTTTATACTTCTTTGCTGCCTCCAGATTCTTCTGTACCCTCTTCTCTGTATCTCCATTATAAACACATGCGAGATACTTATTTGCCAGAGCATCAATCGGGTCTTTTCCTTCGGCAAGTTCCCACCACATCATGGCAGGCTCCTCGAAGACGACTGCCGCACCATTCTTCTCCATTTCACTGAACAACTTGATATCATGGAAAGGTGGGAATTGACACCAATGAATTCTTAGCGCGTCATCATCAACCACGCCTACTCCCCTATTGATCCTCTTCTGAGTTGCCACACATAGCCCTTGGAGTAGCCTTGTTGATCCTTGAATATCTCCAAGGAAGTCACATACAGGAAGGTAAGGTATTATCCCTCCAAAAAGGGCATCAACAGGGACGGGTGTTGCAGTTCGCAGATCGAAAAGTTTCCGATAATACGAGATCGCAACATTTGATCTCTTGATAACAGAATCGAGATACTTATAATCCATCTCCTTGCCTGTGAGCCCCTCCAGAAATGTTATGAGGCCCAACAGCTCTTCCTTGAAATAATCTTTTGCGTCGTCATCGTTGTGCCTGAAAGGTGTGTTCACACAGTACATGGGAGTACCCGTGATCTTACTTCCGATCTCAAACGCTTTCCCCTGTGAATCGCATCCAGTTGCCATAAATGATGTAAAAGCATCCCCTTTAGGTAGCTTCTTCACCTGGAATGCCCCGGATAGATGACTGTCAAAAGAGCATCCATCCCTTGATATCCCATACCCTTCGGTACCCTCAAATGTTCTTGTAGCCATCCCTGTTATCGATTCCAAGACTGCAAAAACCTCTGTAGAGCAGGGAGTAATACCCATGGCATAATAAAGTTCAATTGGAGATGGCATATTCACCCAAGCTACTTGGCTACCATTCGTACCTGAATTGTAGATGGTGTGATAATGATTTATTACAAGTTTAGCCATGATTGCAAGGGGTATTAACATATCTTGTTCCCTTTTAAGATCGATATCGAGGTTGATACCCATCGTTTTTATCGATCGGTTGACTATTGGGCTCACTATGTTGTTTACTATGGGCCTTACAAGAGAGAGACCCATCATAGGTTTTAACAGATACGCCCCTGGCTCAAGTACTCCTGACAGAGGTTTTCCCATACTCATAACGTGCATCAGATCTCTATTTGTAACAATTCTTGACAAATCTGGCATATCTAATCACCTCTTGATCATCTCGGTAAATGCTTCAATTCTCGTCCTCAGTTGACCCACATCAGTATCAGTATAGTCCGATTCCAGACGCAGGATGGGTATTCCCATCTTCTCAATCTCATTTTTAAAGATCGGATAGTCGTACTGGAATGTCTCGCAGAACTTGAGTAGGTTGTAAACAACCCCGTCAACCTGGTACTCACTTGCGAGATCAATCACATGTTTAAGCCTATTTTCCGAGGGTTTCATCCTGGAGCATGGCACCTTTCGAAGGTACCTGTCACATATCGCATCCATTGGATCCTCTGAATCCTCTATCATATCCCAGAAGTATCGGGAGCCAGTGCAGAGGTCATCGGTTACAACTCTCCCTCCGGAGGACTCGATCAGCCCAACGACCTTGTCATCACCATCTGCCAAAATACTCCCGGAGACAAGAATTCTCACATCACCATCCGGTTCTGCTCTCTCTATCGCAAGTTCATCGCATAGTTCACTCAGCTTCTTGTTGAAACTCTCCTTCTCCACAACCATAGAAGCTTTTACGACTTCTAGAGCTTCTACGCCACTTATTGGTGGATTGGGACCTTTTCTTAGTGAATAAAACCTTTTAAGCAATATTCGAGTACGGTTATACTTCTCAATTGATTTTGCAAGTTTTTCCTCAGTTATCTTCTCTTCTGAGATCCCCTCAAGAGCAGCCTTGAAACGTATCAGATCTTTTTTGAAGTATTTGAAGGCATTATCGGTGGTATAGGTCTTCGGAAGATCAAACTGATAGAAGAAGGGGGGACCACCTGCATACCTCTTCCAAAGATCCGGAAGCCTGCGGATGCCGTCACATGTGTGCGATGAGACGACTCCGTCAAGAAAATCATATTCCCCTGCCAGTGCATTTCCGAGACATGCCCTTGGAAACGGACACATATTCCTCTGATAGTATGCGTTTGCGGTAGTGACAGGCGGACTCTTTCCACCCTTGAATATTCTGTATGGGGTCATCCCTGCCGCATCGATCATCTCTTCAGGAACGTAGGTACAGAGGAAACCGAGCACCTTCTTACCGGACTCCCTCTCCTCTTTGATCTGATCGATCCTGGAATTCTTCATCTCAATGATATCATTAAATGCGCTCATACTCTTTACCTATTAATTAGCCAAATTAACC
>JAXHTN010000146.1:0-5295 GCA_034190145.1 Halobacteriota archaeon
AATATATTTTATATATATTTTTAAAAAATGTAATTATAGCTTTAGTGGTAGGTATATGTAGTATTATATGGGGTAAAAAATGGAAAACAAAATACAAATAAAAGACGTTGTTTGTGATCCAACTTCAGCAGGTATTGTCGCATCAAACTTGCATTTTGATGGTTCGGCAAGCAATCTGAAGATTGAAGAAATAACTGGTACTTCAAAGATTGATGGAAAACTAACTGAAGGAAAACTACACATAAGTTTTTCACCCTTCTTCGATTGGGGATGGGGAAAAGGGGACAAATCCAAACAAGTTGATCAAGAGTCTCTCGATGATTTTAAGAAAAATCTCAGAGATGTAGGACTTCAGGAATCACAGATTGACCAGGTGATAAAACTAGTCGACGATGGACTTAACAATATTAAAGGCGAGGCAAACGATATTGAATATGAAGAGAACTCAAAAAAGGGATTAATTGGGGGAGAATCATCTGTTATTGAATATGTTGGATCTGGTGTGGATTTTCCTTTGCCAGACTTCCCACTTTCTCTTGACGTGGATGTTGATATAAAAGATACCACGATCGACTCGATAGGTATAAAGGCTGATACCCAACTAGTTGCCGAAGATTTTAAAACAGAGGAAACCGACATTTCAGAGATTGATACTATAATATCCCTTCCTTTCAAGATTGGTGAGATAAAAGATATCGATGTTCCTTCTGCCGACGTTTCGAAAGTAGATATAGCTAATATATCAACATCCGTAGACATCAGTCAAATAAATACTTCAGAGATACCACTCAATTTACAGACTGGATCCGGGAGTGCCGATATCACATTAGACAAACTTATAGATTGGCACCCCCGCTGGAAATTCAGTATCGGATTTAAGGTCTTGTGGAAATATATTGGGATATGGGTCGAGTTTGGTCTTGATCTTACAGTCAACATAAAGTACAAGTTGCTGATCAATCTTCTGAATATCTCTATTAAATTATCAAACGCAGTCTTTAAAAGGATCTCATTTCCTGTATTAAAACTGGTAAACACATCTGCTGTCAATTCAAAGATCGGAGCAATTAAAATTGGAAAAATAATCGGGAAATGATCTCAATTTTTATTTTAAAAAATTTTTAGAGGAGGAAAAGGTATGAGTTCAGAAGGCCTTCAAATATTTAACAAAAATCAAACCTATAAAAATGTAATAAATGAGATTAGTAAAATCGGACCAGACGAGGATTTTGTCTTTGATCTTTCAAATAAAGAGCACTATGAGTACTGGATGCTGCTATTAGACCACCACGACATCACAAGTAAGAGATACCCCCAGCTGCATGAACATTTCAATAGAAGTAGAAGTGAACACAGGGAAAATGGCATTAAAAAATTGCCCCCAACTTTTAAAGATTCAAATGACGATGGTTTTGTAAATAATAACGCGATTGCAGGACTATCTTCATATGAGAATAAATGCTCTGCACTAGGTTATTCGACAATTATTGATGGTACTACCTCTACCTTGCAGGTTCTACAAGTTTTGGATTCAGATACACTTGAACCTTTAAGCAGTAACTCTCAGAATGAGGTAGGAAACGGACGATATGTACAAGTTGCATCGGTGGGTGATTCCAAAGTTAGAACGATAAAAGCAGTATTAAACTATGCGATGATCATTGATGATGTGCCATATTATGGGGCCGTTCATAGCGACAATCAGGCAGGAGCAATGACGGTTCCTGTCGTAGAACAACCAGCTTCAAAACCTGAACATAAGGATCTTAAGAATATAATGATTGCATTGTCTCGAGGTTACGAACCTGAAGATGTCGATTATTGGTTTCATAAGGGTGAAGTCGATAACAACATAATTGTCGTTCCTTTCGTTGGGAATGTAAAGTTTCAGAGCGAAATTCAAGAATTGGTACCTGATGAATCTCTTTTTGCGAATATGACGGTTGTCAGAGCAGAAGGTGGAGAAAAGAAGGTTAAACCTCATAATATGGATGAGGTTTACAAGTGGTTTAGTAGAGCTGGTGATCCGGATGATCCTGACAGAGGAAATTGTCTTCTCAAATGGAATTTACCTTGTGACGGGGATGGTGAAACTGTAGGTAAACCAATCTCCTTTGAAAAGTCTCCATGGGTGGCCGATACTGTTACTCTTTACCAGTGCACTATAGGCGTAAAAACGAAGAACAGCCCGGAAGATCTTGTTTGGGCATTTGTGATAAGTAAACAAGAAGAAGAGGGAGGTGATAACCTGATGGATGCTCCCGGTTTGAAATATATCAAACCACTCGTCTTTTATTGGCATTGTCTTGCTAAAGGAACTCAAATTCTTCTTGCGGATGGAAGCACAAGGCCGATTGAATTACTGGATTGCGACGAGTCCGTTCAGATCAATAATAGTGGAGCAACACTTCCCATCAGGGCAACAACTCTTGCCCACTTTACAGGTGAAGTATTGAGAGTTACCACAGATGCCGGAGATCAGATAACATTATCCAAATGTCATGTCTTGATGACCCCTAACGGGCCAAAGAGTGCAGATGAGATCAAGAACGGAGATACAGTAATTACAATCCGGGGTAATGCCAAAATTAAATCGATTGAAACAATAGGTTTCGATGCTGATTTAATAAATCTGTTACTCGGTGAATATGATCAGTTGGAAACGGTAGGTGAATACGGTACTACAATGTTTGCCAATAACATCCTAGTTGGAGATCACCAGATACAGACCAAGTATCTTGAATACAAAAGGAGCCACCCTGATGTTGTTCTCTCAAGGCTGGATCCTGAATGGCATCGTGATTTTCACAGTAGTCTTGAAGATTATAAAAGAGGGGTTGCGATACCGAAAATTGTAATGTGATCTCTCAAGTTAAAGCCTCCCAATTTTTGATGTGGAGGCTTCGTTTTTTTACCTTTATCCACCTGAATAAAGTTTTCCCACCTCTTCATCTTCACTCAATAATTCTAAAAAGGACCCGTGTAGACCCCGATAATTTGGCATAATCTGACGATCCCCTAACGATTGCGACGCCAGGTCTATTCGCTCTAAGTGTAACAGTTGTACTACCATTCTCATCGGTGAGAGCACTTGTGTCACTAATGATTCCTTTTGTGGTTTTAAATTCTATAGATATTCCTTCACAAGAGACGTTGTTACCCTTTATATCTTTCAATTGTGCAGTAATCGTGGAGGTAGATACATTGTCAGAAAGTACTCTTTTTGGGTTTGGTGTTAAGTGAATCCTATAAACTGTTTCGGGAGAAGAATCCACGATTGTTACTGTCGTAGACGTTGAATCTGTTTCCCCATGTTCGTTTGTTACAGTGAGGGTTATCAAATAACTACCTGGTAAAGAATATGAATGTGTTATCTCTGCCTCCTTTGTGTTTATTATGTCATCGTCGCCGAAATCCCATTCGTAGTTGGTTATAGTATGGATGTCACTGGATTTGGAAGCATCAAATGATATCTCCTGATCTACAAACGGATCCTCAGGAAGGAAAATAAAGGATGCAGACAAAGGTGGTTTATCAGACAGATCGATATGTAGATTTCTATCGAATTCGGTTCCAAGATCATCCAGAACGGACCAGTTTTTCTCAACAAGAGATAACCATGAATACTCAGGATGAGCCGGACCACCCATTGATACATCTATTGAGTCCGATCTTACGTCTATGACTCTGTACTCCATAGGATATGATACTATACCGCATGTGGTAAGATAGGTTACACCGTTTTTATCGCCTCTGCTGTTGAGGTGAACATGTCCACACAATTGCACTATTTTCCGATAGTCATCCGTGTATGACCATATAACATCATTCACTTTATCAGCATTTCTTATCGTACTATCTTCAACATCGTGCAATGTATGGTGCATGAAAATGAAGGCAATTTTATCCTTTCCGGCATGATTTTCTAGCTGCTCTTGCAGAAATGTCAATTGATCCTCGGATACATTCCCCTCAACAAAATGTTCTCTATTGCTGTCTATTCCAATAAATAAAGAGTTGCTAATTTCATCGATGAAATGCCATTTATCATAATTAAAGACAGTTGGAAAAAAATTTGAATTTAACAGCACATCGTGATTCCCAGATACAGCATACCAATTATCTGAGTTTTTGTTGAAGACATTCTTTGATAAATTTAAGTCCAAAAGTGTACCTTTATCGGTCAAGTCGCCTGTTATAATTGTGGTATTCGGATCATATTTATATTCAATCTCTTTCAGGCTATCTTCCAGAATTTCTACAGAATGTGTAACAACCTTGGCACCATAGTCAATTGGTATTATAGTATCTATATGTGCATCTGTCAATTGGACAAACCGGTAAAGAATTGTGTCGTCAAAGATAAAATTGGTCTCCTGGATACCGATTATTCCATTCAGATTTCTGCAGTATAAAACCAGATTATTTGATCCAATTTCTGCATTGAATGTTGCGTTTCCTTTTATAAATGTAGAGCCTGTGCCATCTCCAATTATTGTAACATTTTCCCCACCATTTAGGGAATATGCAGCCCAGTCACACTCTTCATCCGTTAAAAAGATTAAATCCCTCTCAATGGATGCAAAGGTAGAGCCGTCATTTAGTGAAAGTATCGCAATTTCTGGTGGAAATTTTTTTGCCCCGGGTAAGTTAACACCCTTTGCGTCTATCAACCCATACCCATAAGAATCATCCCTGCCTTTTTCTCCCAAATCCAGAGAAGTCACTTTTAGCCATTTCCTTACCTCTTCATTTGACATGGTTGGATCAGTTGCCAAAGCCAAGGCTGCTACACCTGAAACGTGCGAACAGGAAAGTGAAGTTCCTGAAGCTTTCGCATATTCTCCTTTTAGATACGTTGAGTTTATCTCGACTCCGGGAGCAGAAAGCTCCAGATAAATTCCGGTATTACTCTTATGCCAGACAACATCGTCTTTATCTGTTGCACCTACTGCAATGACCGAATCATAGAAGGCAGGGTAATACACCTCATGAGTATGAGGATTTTCATCCAAACGATTTCCGCCTGCTGCAATAAGTAAAATGTCAGATTCGTAGGCAATATCGCAGGCATCGTGAAGGGCATTTGAATCGTAAAAACCTCCAATAGGCATTGAGATAATATCAATCTCATTTTCCATGCACCACTCTATTCCTTGTATGAGGTCGCTTATACTGCCGTAACCTACATCATCGATGACTTTTACAGCGTATAAAGAAGCATTTGGGGCAACACCGATTATCCCAAAACCATTATCTTCAGAAGAGATAACACCTGCAACCAGAGTTCCATGG
>JAXHTN010000147.1:0-5249 GCA_034190145.1 Halobacteriota archaeon
TTTCGCAACCGCTTTCCTAACTTCTTCTGAAAAGAGTTCAGATCTATTCCAGGGTCCAATAGAAGAGGTAGAAAGAGTCGCAGGTGATATGGGGAGGTCAGTGGAGATCAATAACAAGCGGGTTCTAAGGAGTGTCGGGCCGAGAAAGTATCATATCGTAATAGACGCAAAAATATCATAAAAAGGGCGTTTAGATCAATGATTCGAGTTCCTTTACAATCTCAGGAAGGACCTCTCCGCACTTCCCGTGAATGACGATATCAGCCATGCTATCGTAGGGCGTCGGTTCCATGTTGATGATAACAAGTTTTGCACCGTTTTGTTTTGCTATTGGTGGTAGACTTGCAGCGGGATAAACGACAAGAGAAGATCCGACCACAATCATCAGATCGCACCTTTCCGCATACTCAGTCGATCTTGAGAGTGCATCCAAAGGAAGTGTTTCACCAAAGAAGACAACATCCGGTTTGATTATCCCTCCACATTCACATATCGGTGGAATTTTTCCGGTTCTAATGACTTTACCGATGAATTTTCCGGTGGTCATCTCCTTTCCGCAGTTCATACAGCTCGACGTGCGAAACGAGCCATGAAGTTCAATAACATCTTTATTTCCTGCAACCGAATGGAGCATATCAATGTTTTGGGTGATCATGCACTTGAGTAGTCCAACTCTCTCAAGTTCTGCGAGTGCCTTGTGGCCATCGTTCGGTTTTGCCCCCATAAAACTTGAGATATCAATTGTTTTGAGAAGATCAATCATCTTACCCATATCAAAACCTGTGAGAAAACTATCTATCGATCCAAACTCCATTGGATCGATCTTCTCCCATAGCCCGGTACCTGGAGTCCGAAAGTCAGCAATTCCGGATTCTGTAGACATACCGGCCCCACTGAGTGCAACAGTCATATCCGATTCGTAAATCAACTCTGCTACCTCCAAGATCTTCCCCGACATAAGGTCACAGGTTGTGTTTAAAATAATATATATTTATCTCAAAAGCCTCCAAAATTTTTTAATACCATTATGACAAATGAGGATCTATGCCATCTGAGCAAGAGTCATTTTGGAATGCTAATAGCTATGCCGTGGTGACCGATAAGTCCAAACCCGCTATGAAATGGACGATAAATGCGCTGAACAAGAAGGGAAAGAGAGTAAGTGTCGTTGATATGTCGGATGATCCTGAAGAGGGTACGTTTAAGAGCGTTTCCGAGCTTCCCGAAGGTATCGAAAATATGGTCATAGGACTCACCAAAAGCGAACCTGCCAATGTATTGAGCGAATTGGAAAACTCAAATATAAAGAGATATTGGGTACATCAAGCAACGAACACTCCCAAAGTTGAAGAGTGGTGTGGGGCGACCAATAAAGACTGCATTACGGGAAAGTGTCCTATGATGTATCTTTCAGAGGGTATAGGAATGCACACGATACATAGGGGCATAAATAAACTTAGAGGAAAATACTGATCAGTCTCTCTAGCTGAAACGGATTTTGAAGTGAAGTTTTTCGGCTTTCTCAACTATCAATTTGAAAAACTTCAAGTGTGAGTAGGCCAATCTTTCATTTATAAATGATATTTTTGAGGTTTGTAAATGATTGGGGTCTTCGTCTGTCACTGCGGAATTAATATTGGTGGAGTAGTAGATATCGATGGTTTGGTAAAGAAAATTGAAGACGCAACCGGGGATGATGTATCAGTATATCAGAATCTCTTTGTCTGTTCCCAGGCAGGTCAGGATCTGATAAAAGAGAAGATAGATGAGGAGGGGCTCGATAAGGTCGTTGTGGCTTCTTGCTCTCCGAAACATCATGGGGATATATTCAGTAAGTGTGTCGGAGAGAAGATGAACCCGTACCTATGGGAGATGGTGAATATAAGGGAGCAGTGCTCATGGGTACACAGAGACGATCCAGAAAAGGCAACTGACAAGGCATTTACTCTCATCATGGGAGGGATTGAAAAGGCACGTGAGCTTCTTGAGATAGGAAAGACGAGTGTCCCCCTCACAAAAGACGTACTGGTTATCGGTGGTGGTATTGCCGGTATGCATACATCTCTGGAACTTGCAGATAAGGATTTCAAGGTTTATCTTGTGGAGAAGAAACCGAACATAGGCGGAAATATGGTCAGACTTGACAGGACTTTTCCGACAGATGACTGTTCAATGTGTACCATCTCGCCCAAGCTTAATGAGGTAACAAATAACTCAAATATCACCCTCTATACATGTGCAGAGGTTGAAGAAGTATCAGGTAGGCCTGGAGAATACAAGGCAAAGATACTGAAGATGCCGCGGTATATCGATGAAGAAAAATGCACGGGTTGCGGCACATGTGGAACTGTGTGTCCAATGGCAATACTAAACGATTTCGACCTAAATCTTGCAGTAAGGAGTGCAGCATATGCGCCGAACTCCCAGGCAGTTCCGTTGAAGTATAGCCTGGATAGGGATAAATGCATACAATGCGGACTATGTGAGGTGGTGTGCGAGGCTGATGCGATCCTTTATGATCAAAAAGAGGAGGAGATCGAGGTTACTGTAGGCGCAATTGTCCTTGCGACAGGGTATGAGCAGTACGATCTCACCGATACAGAGTACCATTATGAGCACCCCAATGTTATAAACGGCCTTGAACTTGAGCGTTTGATAAATTCAACAGGGCCTACTGGTGGTGAACTTAAGAGGCCAAGTGATGGCAAAACACCTGAAAGGGTCGTCTTCATCCAATGTGCAGGTTCAAGAGATCGCAGGCATATGGAGTACTGTTCCAAGATATGCTGTATGTACGCAACAAAGAATGCGCGCCTCATTAAGCAGGAGGACCCGGATATTGATGTAGATGTCTGTTACATAGATCTAAGGGCAGCCGGAAGGGGTTATGAGGAGTACTATGATGCTGCAAGAGAGATGGGCGTTAATTATATAAAAGGTAATGTGAGCGACGTTATCCCGAATGGAGATAACCTTATTGTAAGGCTAGAAAATACGATGCTGGGAGAGATCCAGGAGATTGATGCGGATCTTGTGGTTCTATCGACTGCGCTTGTTCCATCCGAAGGGACTGCAAAGATGACCAGAAGCCTCGGTCTTGTAAGAAAACAGGACGAGTTTGCAGCACCGTTTCACATGAAGATTGCGCCGGTTGATACAGCAAATATGGGTATGTTCATCGCCGGGACCTGTGAATCGCCAAAACCGATTCAGGAGTGTATCGTTGATGCTAGCGCAGTTGCTTCTCGTGTTTCCTCATTTCTGAAGAATGATGAGATGGATATTGATCTTGTTACCGCTTATATAGATCCGAATATATGTGTCCACTGTGGAAAATGTGAGGAGAACTGTGTATACGGGGCGATAACAGAAGATGAGAATGGGGTCTTTGTAGTATCCGATATCTCCTGTCATGCCTGTGGAAAATGTGCAGCAAACTGTATAACGACGGCAGTAGATTATCGCCACTACTCTGATATACAGATTGAGGCTCAGATCGATGGTATTCTTGCAGCCGATGAAGACGCAATTGTCGCATTCTGTTGCGACCAGTGCAGTTATAATGCAGCTGATCTTGCAGGAACTGCAAAGAAGCAGTACTCCCCAAGGATAAAGATAATCCACCTTCCCTGCAGTGGTAGGGTCTCGGTGAACCAGATTATGTATGCCTTTGACAAAGGTGCAAAAGGCGTGATGGTCGCCGGTTGTCTCAAGGAGCAGTGTCACTACATCGATGGTAACTATAGAGCTGAAGAGAATGTGGAGATTGCAAAGAAGGCACTTCGCTTAATGGGAATCGAGGCTGAGAAGTGCGAGATGTACTTCATGTCGTCAGCGATGGCGGATAAATTTGTAGAATCAGTGACTGAGATGGATGCGAGGTGTTGATTATGAAGGATATGGAATTTTTAGAGGATACCAAGATCATCAAGTGCGTGCAGTGTGGTAAATGTAGCGCATCTTGCCCCGCAGGGAGAAACTCCCGTTTACTCACAAGAAAGATAATAATGGAAGCAAAGAGCGGTATGGATGTGATAGGCAGAGAAGAGCTCTGGTATTGTACTACCTGTTTCCTATGCTTCGAGAGATGTCCAAAGGGTGTAAACACTGTTGATGCGATAATAGAGCTTAGAAATAGGGCAGTTCTGGAAGGCAAGTTCCCTGAAATTCATGTTGGGGCGATTGAAGGAATATATGATACTGGAAGCGGGCTACCTCTCAGCCCTGATGGTATAAGAGATCGCTCAATGCTTGGTCTTGAGAAGGAACCTGAGGATATTGCAAGAAACGAGGAAGATTTCAAGAACTTCCAGAAGCTCATAAAAGAGCTTGGACTTCTTGAGAAGGTGGGGGTGGAGAGATGAAGTACGCATTCTTCCCCGGTTGTATCGCAAAGAACGTCTATCCTTCGATAGAGAAGTCTACAAGGATGGTATTTGAGAAGCTTGAGATCGATCTTGTTGACTACCCATATTCCTGTTGTCCTGCTCCGGGTGTACTTGGAAGTTATGATCAGGATACATGGCTTACGCTTGGTGCCAGAAATATGAGCCTTTCAGAGGCAAACGACCAGGGTATAGTAGTCATATGTAACGGATGCTACGGTACGCTTCACAGGGTCTACGACATTCTCGACAAGGATGAAGAGAAGAAGAATGCGGTAAACGAAAATCTCGCTAAGATCGGAATGGAGTACAAGGGTTTGTACAGACCGACTCATTTTGTGGATGTCCTTGACGGTATGAAAGAGGAGATCCTCAAGAACAAGAAGTCAGATCTGGGACTGAGAGTCGCAATCCACTACGGATGTCACTACTTGAGGCCAAAATCGGATGAAGCAACATACAACGTAGAGAAGCCAAAAGTTGTTGAAGGGATTGTTGAGCTTCTGGGCTGCGAGAGTGTCGAGTTCAAGGACAAACTATCATGCTGTGGTGCCGGTGGAGGTGTCTGGAGTGGTGCCGAAGAGCTCGGAATTGATATACTTGAGGAGAAGGTCCAAAACATTCTAGACATGGGGGAGGTGGACTGTATAGTAAACATCTGTCCTTTCTGTCACATGCACATAGACTCGACTCAAAAGAAGTCGCAGTTCAGCATAGACACAGTACCGACACTTCATCTGAACCAGCTTCTCGGTATGGCCTTTGGGATGAAGGACAAGCATCTGGGACTTCATACACACAGGGTCAGCACAAGAGATGTTGTGAAGGCTGTCAAGAAGGCGGGGAAGGAGAAGAAGTAATCTT
>JAXHTN010000148.1:0-5181 GCA_034190145.1 Halobacteriota archaeon
ATTCCTGTAAATTACAGTTAGGTCAAGAGATAATAAAAGGGATTTATAATGTGGATATTAATTGATTATGAAGTTCTACTATTTCATTGTAACATTTGGCACGCACCCTTATGACATCAATCAAAAAACTACAAGTGATGATCCGAATAACAAGTAAAATGATGGTGACTTTTGATGGAGAATAGGAGCGGTTGTCTGGTCTGCAACAAGGAGATCGTATATGGGGAAGATGATGAATATGAGTGCTACTATTGTGGTGAGATCAGGACAAGTAACGCAACCTGCGAGGATGGGCATTTTGTCTGTGATGTCTGCCATAGTTCTTCAGCAAATGATCTCATCGAGCGATTCACAACCTCTAGCGAGATAAAAGATCCTCTCGAGATGGCTCTTGTTCTGTTGAGAAGTCCGCAAGTGAGAATACACGGGCCAGAACATCACTTTTTAATCCCAGCAGTACTTCTCTCCTCCTACTACAACCTAAAAGAGGGTGAAGAGAGTAGTAAGAAGGACGCGATAGCAAAGGCAAGGAAAAGGGCCGAGAAGGTACCGGGTGGATTCTGTGGTTCTCACGGTAACTGTGGTGCTGGTGTTGGTGCCGGTATTTTTATAAGCCTGATAACAAAGGCTACACCGCTTTCAGATGAGGGGTGGAGACTCTCTAATCTGATGACTTCAAAAAGTCTACAAAGGATAGCTGAAGCTGGAGGTCCGAGATGCTGCAAGAGAGATACTTACATCTCAATCATTGAAGCTGTTGATTTTTTGAAGGAAAATTTTGGAGTTGAGATGGATATCAAAAGAGACTCATTCGGATGTGAATTCAGTTCTGAAAATAAGGAGTGTTTGAGGGACATGTGCCCTTTTTTTAAAAATAGTTGAACGTAAGCCAGATTAAAGATATTATAAACTCCAGTAGTTCTTCTGAACCTCTTTTACTGATTCAACTCGCCCTTTGACACCTTCTGAGAGTCTGTCATCCGGAACCTGGTAAGGTTCAGCTGTGGTAATTCCGAGTTCTCCAAGAGAGTTAAAAACAGAGATCACAGAGCATGTCAGAGCCCGGAAATCATAACCACCTTCAAGGGTTAGAAGAAGGTTTCCACAAGTCTCACCTGCCACCATCTTCATCTTTTCTGTAAAATCGGCATAGGCTGCAGTTGAGAGTGACATTCCTGCCAGAGGATCGGCAAAATGAGCATCAAAACCGGCAGATACCAAAATGAAATCAGGATCAAATTCAAGTGAGATAGGAACAATCACCTCGTCCATCACATATGCGTAACTCACATCACCGGTACTGCCCGGAAGTGGGATATTCACCGTAAATCCCTGACCATCACCGAGGCCAGAATCTGTTGTAAATCCTGTTCCGGGATAGAGCGGGCTTTGATGTGTTGAGATATAAAGGACCGAAGGATCGTCGTAGAAGGAGTCCTGCGTACCGTTTCCATGGTGCACATCCCAATCGAATATCAGAATTTTTCCGATATTTCGCTCCTTTTGCAGGTATCTGGCAGCAATTGCAACGTTGTTAAAGAGGCAAAAACCCATCCCTTCATTAGATTCTGCATGGTGTCCGGGAGGCCTTGGGAGTGCAAAAGCATTCTTAACATCACCCTTCAGAACCGAGTCTGCGGCATTTATGAGCCCACCGGCTGCAAGGAGTGCAGCGTTGTAAGAACCTCTTGATACCGGAGTATCCGGATCGAGCCAACCCTCCTTTCCTGCAATCATCTCGACCTCGGATATATACGATGCGTCATGCACATACTGTATCTGTTCGAGAGTTGCCTTTGTCGGTTGTATCTCTTCAAGTCTGTTTATCAAATCAGTCTCTTCAAGACCCATCATGATCCGCCTGAGCCTGTCGCTACACTCGGGATGGCCACGTGTATTGTGCTTCAGATAATCGGAATGATAAACAAAACCGGTCTTTAACATCTTATTTAAATAATGGGTAACCTTCTATTAAATAGATTACCAATGAAAAGCCCTCAGATGCAGTTTGAGATTGTTGCAAAAGATGTCATGGGTAGGATAGGTAGACTGACAACACCATCGGGAACTATCGAGACACCGACTGTACTTCCCGTAATCAATCCGAATATTCAAATCATAAAACCCAGAGAGATGCGAAGATACGGTGCTGAAGCGATAATCACAAACTCATATATAATCTACAGAAATGAAGAACTGAGAGAAAAGGCCATAAGTGAAGGCTTACACGATATGCTTGATTGGGACGGCGTGGTGATGACAGACTCGGGTGCATTTCAACTCTCAGAATTTGGTGATATCGAAATAGATAATGAAGAGATAATCAGGTTTCAGGAGCAGATTGGCTCGGATATCGCCGTTCCTCTCGATATTCCCACTCCTCCTGACGTAGAAAGATCTCAAGCAGAGCAAGAACTGGAAGAGACTTTAATGCGCCTAGGTGAGGCCCGAAAACTGAGTAAAATGACGATGGCCGGGCCGGTTCAGGGATCAACATTTCTTGATCTGAGGGAAGAGAGTGCAAGAAAGGTTGCTGATATCGGATTTGAGATATACCCGCTCGGTGCTGTTGTCCCTCTGATGGAATCTTACAGGTACGCCGATCTTGTAGATGTTATCGCATCTTCGAAGAAATTCTTACCACCTGGTGCTCCTGTTCACCTATTCGGCGCGGGCCACCCGATGGTATTTGCTCTTGCGGTCCTTCTCGGATGCGATATATTCGATTCGGCGGCATACGCACTGTACGCAAAGAAGGGGAAGTATCTCACCGATCACAAAACATACGATGTAGACGATCTTCTCTACCTTCCATGCTCGTGCCCCGTATGTACATCTCATGATCCGGTTGACTTAAAAAAGGATCTCAAACTACTCTCGGAACATAACTTATACGTAACCTTCGAGGAGATCAGACTTATAAAACAGAGTATCAGAGAAGGCAACCTCTGGGAGCTTACGGAGCGCAGATGTAGGGCACACCCGTTCCTTCTAAACGGCCTGAAAAGAGCGATAAATTACGTGGAACTTATGGAGAAGTTCGATCCCCGGACAAAGTCCACCTTCTATTATCTAGGCGAGACCTCTGCTCGTAGACCTGAGGTTTTTCGGTACAAAAAGATGCTTGACAGATTCAATATATCGGGAAGTGTACTTCTCTTTGCAGGAAGGGAGATCAAAGGATGGAAGAAGGAAGAATATGATCACATATTCTTGATGAAAGCTCCTTTTGGCCCCTATCCTATAGAACTCAAGGGAACATACCCCATATACCAATCTGAGGGTCCTGAAGTGATGGACTATGAAGGAGTAACGGTTGCTCTTGAGAATTTACTTAAGCTGATTGAGAGCTATGATGATATAGAGTTCACCTTCGTCTACGACGATTTCTGGGAACATCCGTTGATCAGAGAAATCGGCAAGAACTGCACCCTAGTGAAGCTCTAGCTCGATGATTTCCTTCCAAGTGCAAATTCCTTATGTATCACATCTATTGCCGAACGTGAGTCCTTCTTCTCGATGACAAGTGAGATGTTATGCTCCGAGGATCCCTGGGAGATCATGATCACACTGATATCATTCTTACCGAGTGCAGTGAAGATCCTGCCTGCAACACCGGGAACTCCGGCCATACCTGCACCTACTACTGCAAGGGCGCATACATCTTTGTTAAATGTAATATCCCTTATCGTTGTCTTATCAAAACCCTTCTTCAGTGCTTTGATAGCTTTCTTGAGATGTGGGCCATCAACGACCAGAGATATATTTCTCTCCGATGAACCCTGAGATATGATTATAATATCTACCGATTCCTCGGCTAGTATTGAAAATACCCGTGCGGAAACTTTTGCCGAACCGACAAGACCCGGACCTGAGATGTTTATTAGTGCTACATTTTTTATGAGTGTAATAGCCTTTACAACATCCTCATCCTGCTCTGTGTCTCGTGTAATTATCGTACCGAGATCATTTGGTTTGAATGTGTTTTTTACCCTTACGGGAATGTGGTTTCTCATCGCTGGCTCTAGTGCACTGGGATGAAGTATGTTGGCACCGAAGAAAGATAATTCCATCGCCTCGATATAAGATATCGCAGGAATTCTTCTTGCATCAGGAATCATCTTGGGATCCGCACTCATTATCCCCTCAGTCTCCTTCCAGAGCCAGATCTCATCAGCACCTATCCCCGCACCGATTATGGTAGCCGTATAATCAGAACCGCCTCTTCCCAATGTGGTAATTATCTGCTTTTTAGTTTCCCCAATGTACCCTGTTACAACAGGTACGATCCCCTGACCAAGAACCGGAAGCAAACGTTCTTGTATGGTACTCTCTGCAATTTCAAGTGGCCTTGCATTTCTGAAGATATCATCTGTTATAATACCAACCTTACCACCGAGCATTGGCTCAGAATCCACTCCGATGGATCTCAAGGCCCCTGATAAGATGGGAACGGATAAGCGCTCCCCAAAAGACTCGATATAATCCATAGATCTCTCGGTAAGTTCGCCTAAATGGCATATTCCAATCAGTGCCTTCTCCATCTCGTCGAGTCTGGAATCGATCTCTGAGAGGACCTCATCAAGTATCACTTCATCATCAATTGAATCTATAGCTGCTTTGTGGTGCTGATCGGAAAGCTCCCCGACAAACTTTGAAAGGCCATCTGTTTTATCTTCACTAGGTGCCATTTTGGAGGCTTCGTCAAGTCGGTCGGTTACACCATACATCGCAGAAATTACTACGCATATCTCAGTCCTTCTATCCTTGTAGCTCTTGACAAGTTCTGCGACGTGCCTTATCTTTTTACCATCCGCGACTGAGATTCCACCAAATTTCATTACTAGTCTCAAAAGAATTCACCTCAAAGTAGCGCTGTTCCAAATATCGCCCCGACGGCAATTAAAACCGTAGCAATATAAGCGGACTTATCCCATGCAAGCACCTTTTTACCATCAAGCGGACCGAAGGGAATCATATTAAAAGCTGCGATCCATGCATTGATCAAAGCACCAAATTTCCCGATCATATAGAGTAAAGAGGATGGGTTGCTACTTACAAGCGCAATCGATGCAAAGATACCCGCCATCAATAGATTTGTCATAGCACCGGATACCGATATCTTCCCATTCTCCTCTCGCGTCACTTGCCCTGATATCATTACTGCCCCTGGAGCTGCAA
>JAXHTN010000149.1:0-5066 GCA_034190145.1 Halobacteriota archaeon
TGGTTATTTAGAGATCCTCATAAATGGACATTTTTACTTAGTTTTTGTTATAGTTTTCTTATTGGATTTCTAATCTCAGAGGTAGTAAAAATAAGAAAAATAAAGTTTATGCATAAGTTAAGATACACTCTCATTTTTATCTTTATTTTAATAATACTTTTCACTCCTCTAATAGCTGGTTATCCTCTGCTGACTGGTGATCTTAATGGAAAATTAAGACCACAGCCAGTACCTAACAACTATAAACAGCTAGATCAATGGTTAAGAGAACAGGGTACAGAGTTTAAAGTGGCTGTTTATCCTTGCCCACCGCCTTGGGGGGTCACAAAACCTACAATTCAATCTAACCTTTATTGGCAACATATTGAATCACAATTACTAAATAACCAGAGTGATGATGTAGGCAAATTATTGAGTGTTTGGAATGTTAGATATGTTATTGTAAGAGGAGATGCTCTTCAAAGCGAAGCAGAAAATCTTATTCTAGCTAGGTTATCAGATCAAAGTGATTTAAGGTTAATTAAGACCTTGGGGTCACTACAAATATTTGAGAACGAAAATTATGCAAACCATGTATACATTCCAACGCAGAGTACAGTATCAACTTTGGAAAATTTAGTCTCCATAAGTAATATAGAATCTTTTACCTCCGCTAACTCATCTTTATTCTTTTTAGACCAGACAATTTCCGATAACAAATACAATCATACTTTAACCAGTGATGTCTTACTTTTAAATGAAGATCCCCTAGATCTATCGCTCTCCTTCCTAGATGACAAATATATAATAAAACCATTCCATGCCACAAACCACCACAATCCATCCAGGATGTGGTCAAAAGCGGCTACAAACGACCCATTACATGGAGAGTGGCACCCCTATTTAGAAGAAAGAGATATAGAAAACTGGGACTTTGACTACGGCAAAGGCCTGGTCTTCACCTGGGCGCCGTCAATTTTTGAATGGCCATCAAAACTTAGAGAAGAAGATTTGCTTGTGAAATTTGATTTTGAAGATGGTCTGGGCGAATGGAGTGTTAACTCAGAAGATGTACAGAAGATATTCTTAAGCGACATATCATATCAGGGAGAAGATAGCATTGGAGTTGAGCTATATAACTCTTCGGAGGGTTGGAAGACTTTGAACTCCCCGTTGGTCCCTGTGAGATATGGGGATCAGTATAATTTAGATTTCCATGTTAAGTGCGAGAATGCTCACTTGGTTCATGCAAAGATCACTGAGTATGATTCAGATGGGAATGTAACTACAGATAAAAATATGGGAAGTATAGGCGACGGGATATTCGATTGGAAAAGTACATCTTTCAATTTTGTTCCATCTTCTTCCGATACAAAATTCATTCAACTACAGATATGGTACGGGCATGAAACCGATAAACCACTTCCAAATAAAGTCTGGATTGATGATGTCAGAGTCTATGATCTTAGTGGTTACCTGAAGCCAAATTCATTGAATGTTCCATTTGAAGTTGAAAGTGACGGAAGTTACGAATTATTTATCAGGTACTTCCAGAACAAGGATGGAGGGAATATCGGGGTATACCTTGATAGAGATTTAATTGATATAATTGGAACAGAAGATCAGATCAACGGATTCGTCTGGAAGAATATTAAAAACTTAACCATCTCTGAAGGGAAGCACACCATAACAATCGAGAATAGAGAAGGTTTCAACGCTGTTAACATCTTTTCTTTGATCCCGAAAGAAGAATACGAAAAAGCAGAGAAAGAATTATATGAATTGATAAAAGATAAGCGAATTATTTACGTGTTTGAAGCCGAATCCGATTTATACGGAGATACAGCAGGAGTCTTGAATGTTGGCGGAGAAGCAAGCAACGGCGGAGTGGTCTTACTCCCAATGGGTTCAAAGGTATGGAAGAACATAAATATCCCAAAAGATGGTGATTACAGAATAGCATTGAGGCTTAATGGCTCTGCACTCATGAAGATTGATAATCAAACCTTTGAAGTTAACTCTACGGGCCCGGATTTTGTTTACATCAATGTCAATCTAAGTAAGGGTGAGCATAGAATAGAAGTAATTCCAATGAAGATAGATCCAGGTGAATGGATTTTTGGTGAATTTGAAGAAGCTTTTGGGAAGGAATTTGGAAATTTATCCCGACTTCACTTAATGGCATTAGAAGTATATAACTTTGACTTTGAAAGGTATCTGGGAGGATGGAGTGGGGATGCACCTCCGATTTACACATTGAGTATAAATAACGGGTATGGCGGGGATTGTGTAAAAGCTGAACTTCGTGATTCAACCTGGGGATGGAAGACGATAAACTCACCTTTGGTTCCTGTAACTTATGGCAATGAGTATATATGGGAGTTCAAGATCAAGGGCGAAAATGCACATGCGGTTCATGCAAAAATCACTGAGTATGATTCAGATGGGAATGTAACTACAGATAAAAATATGGGAAGTATAGGCGACGAAACATTCGATTGGAAGAATATCACATTCGGATACATACCATCCCAAAATGCGTCTTACATCCAACTTCAGATATGGCATGGTCACAATACGACAAAGCCCCTTCCAAATATAATATGGATAGATGATGTGAGAACATATGGATATTCACCCCCTAGTTTAGATGTCCTATGGTTATATTCTACAGAAAGTGAAAATGAATCTTTAGGGGATATATTCTCACCAGGAGATACTCCAGCAGAAGTGATTAGCTATGAGAAGATCGATCCCACAAGATATATTGTAAAGGTTAAAGCACAAGAACCTTTCATGCTTTCGTTTGCCGAATCCTATGATCCATTGTGGGCTGCTTATGTTGGTGATCGCGAGTACGAACCGATTCCGCTCTATTCCGTGATAAATGGATTCTTGATAGATGAAACAGGTGATGTGGATGTAACAATAGAATATAAACCCCAGAGGTGGTTCTATTATGGTGCGGGGGTATCAATTTTAAGCTTGGTTGGATGTATTGGATATCTAATTTATGATTGGAGGAAGAAAAATTGAATGGTGCAGCAAGAGGAAGTGCGGTTTTGATCGCGTCTTTCGTAGTAGGATCGATATTCCGGTATTTGTTTAACGTTGGATTGGGGTGGCTTCTGTCACCGGAAGATTTTGGTATACTTGGCGTATCACTCTCATTTTCAACGATATTATCGTTATTTATTGGATCTGGATTTCCACAAACAGCTACGAAGTTTTTAGCAGAAGAAAGAGGCGATAAATCAAAGATATTAAAAACATCAATGTTTATGAACCTTATAATTGGGACAACTGTAGGGTTTATCTTTTATTTGCTATTCGAATCGGGATTATTGGGCTTGGGTGAAAAATATGGGCCTATAATGCTTATTGTAACTATAACCGTGATTATTTCCTCTGTGGATGTCGTTGTCAGATACTCGCTTCAGGGCCTTTTCATGTTTAAAAAAGTTGCATATCTTAATATTACTGAAGCTGTAACTAGGTTATTATTTGGTGTAGGCCTTGTCTTATTTGGATTTGGAGTTTATGGGGCAATAACTGGAATTTTGGCCAGTGGATTGTTCGTTTTGGTCTTATCAATCTTTTTTATTTCCGATCTCAAATTCTGGAAAGAGCGGGGCTGGGCAAGCCTTTCTATCTTTAAGTTTGCGACACCTATGTTTGTAGGAATGCTTTCGTTATCATTGTTAATGCAAATTGACATTTTAGGGGTGAAATTTTTAGTAGCAGAAGACATATCCGATCAACTGGCTGGTTACTATCAATCTGCACTTGTGTTAGCTCGTCTACCGGTTTGGATTATAACCGCAGTAATGAGTGCTGTCTTTCCCTTTATATCGAGCTACTCGACAGACAACAAGGAAAGTGCAAAAATTTATATTAACAAATCGTTGAAATATGCCTGCTTATTTTTAGTTCCAATATCTGTAGTATTTTTTTTGATATCAACTTCTTTAATTTCTCTATTTTTCCCGGAGAAGTATCTGCCAGGGGCTCCTGCTTTAGCAATTGTATCTCTTGGAATGGCGTTTTTAGTTATCGCAACCATATTTGCGAGAAGTTTTCAAGCACTTGGTGAACCCAACATACCTTCTTTTTTCCTTTCACTTTCAGTGATAATTCAACTTTTACTACTTATCCTACTAGTGCCAGTATATGGGATCATTGGAGCTGCGTTATCAACTACAATTGCATGTCTTGTAGGGCTTGTCTCACTCACCCTTGTATATGTAGGAAAATATCGTCCGGAAATTGATAAAAATGATGTATTAAAAATATTACTATCGTTTACAATAATGGGCTTTGTCATATTAAATACCCCTCATTACACCCGTATTTTGACCCTAGTAGATGTCGTGGTGTCGGGGGGAGTATATTTGGCAATCATTATGCTACTTGGATTAATTACAAAGGAGGATCTAGATATTCTCTTTGGTGCTTTACCCAAGAACAGATATTTTCAAGCACTTCCAGAAATTTTGACTAATTTTCATCGATATAACCTGAATGATCCTTTTAAAAATCTAAAAAATTGGAAAGATACGTTTAAATACTTAAATTTGAGATCAATAGATGAATACGTACCATATGGATTGATAATATTCTGTACCTCATCTTTAAAATTTGTTGAGCAAGAATCATTGGTTGTATTGGTTTTTATCATCACACTATTTATTTATATCTGGAGGAAGTATGACTCAAGAATACTTGTGGGTTTTGCCATTGTGTTGTTGATGTTAACTGCTGTTGTTCTTGCAACTGGGTCGGAATCCTATGCAGAAAATATCTCAATAATCGCATACTATTTTCTTGTGGTAGGTGTTATCGCACAGTTTTTTGAATATTTAAGAGAAGGTGGGGGTATTCAAGAGACTTCCTGATCCTTTATATTACAATTCGTGATAACCTTTATAAACTCTCCAATTATACCTATAAAGGAGTATTATAAAGTATGGGGTGGGATTATTAAAGAAGATGTTTTTGAGTTTGTAGCAATTTTGTCGATGGCCCTACTGGTGATATCAGCCATACCAGTATCTCTTGCTGATGAGATAAGTGAGGTGACCTCCTGG
>JAXHTN010000015.1:0-15520 GCA_034190145.1 Halobacteriota archaeon
AGCTTATAGTCATCGTTGCAAGGGATGTGAACGTCACACACAAACCAAAACCGATAATCCCCGAGGAGCAGAGAGTAGAGATGGTTGGTGCCCTATCTATAGTTGATAAGGTGATACTAGGGCGTAAGAATGATCTGTTTGAACTTCTCTTTGAGATTGAGCCAGATATAATAACTGTCGGTTATGATCAACATTTTGGAGTTGATGAACTTCGGGAAGCACTTAAAAATCATGGACTTGAGATTGAAGTTGTGAAGATCAATGATTCATATGACTGTGAATTCTGTAGTACTAGTAAGATCATAAAACATATTTTAGAGAGATATAAGTAGTTGCATTTTCGCTATCCGAGTCCATGAATTTCGGAAAATATGTTGCCGGAAAGTATTTAGTCTTTGGGTGTCAAGCTTAAAATGATGGTGAAAACGTGAGTAAAACTGGAAGAATTTTAGTATTTTTTATCCTCGTAATCTCTCTATTTTCCTTAGTACCAACTACGCTTGGTTACGAATATGAGAAGATTCTGGATGAACCATGGGATCACTCCCCAATTACTGTTTATATAGACGATGAGAATCTTCCCGAGGGTTATGATCCCAGTTACAGGGAAGATGTAAATGAAGCACTGACATTCTGGGATGAAGGTGGAAACGGTAGATTGAGTTATGAAGCTGATTTTAAGAGTGTTGAGGATCCTGATGGTGCAGATGTTGTTATTATGTGGGTGAAAGAGATCCCAGTGAATGATGGAGAAGGCGATGTCCTCGGTGAATGCACGTTCTGGATCAAAAATACATTACAAGATGATTCAATTATATTATCACCCGATTCCGATCATGGAATGGATAGCGGGATTGTAAGAAGTTCGTATAACAATGCAACGATAAGGATCGAGACAGGTTATAACATGGGCCTAATGTGGCAACCACACAATGACGAGAATATGCAGGCAATCGCCAAACATGAGGTAGGTCATGCGCTAGGCCTTGGTCACAGCACAGATCCAAATGATATAATGAATGCTAAGTATGAGCTGATGGAGGGTATTCCTCCACAATATACTGATATTATCAAGTGGTACCTCATATTACTCCCATTTCTATTCTTTGCCCTCTTGTTAAGATCGATATTTAAAAATAACAGGCCAGAAAATGGTTTTGATAATGAGATATTCAGACTTGAAAGCGAGATAGGATCTATGACAAAACCTGAAAACACTCCAAAAAAGGAGTATATGCAGCTTGAATGCGATCATTGCGGATATAAGACCTCATCGTGGAACGAGATCGAGATGGAGAAGTGCCCTGAATGTAAGAAGACCCCTTACTGGATTGCTTCCGGTGTAACCGAGCGAACAAACAATGAGCTCCTTGGTGGGCTGGAGTTTAACGAGACGAAGGATATACATGTACCCGACCTACTTATAGACCAGGTACTCGGACAGGAGCACGGCGTTGAGGTGATAAAAAAAGCAGCTAAGCAGCGCCGTCATGTTATGATGATAGGTACACCCGGAACAGGGAAATCGATGCTTGCAAAAGGAATGGCAGAGCTTCTTCCAAAAGAGGAATTGCAAGATGTCATGGTATATCACAATCCTGAAGATGGGAATAATCCAAAGGTACGGGTCGTACCCTCCGGGAAAGGAAAAGAGATTGTAAGGGTGCACAAGATGGAGGCACAGAGGAGAGCCCAATCAAGGAGCCTGCTCTTTACGATAATAGTCTGTGGAATACTAATATTTGCCTTTGTTCAAGGCCAATTCCTTCCGGGAATTATTGCTGCTGCTATGGTCTTCATCGCCATGAGATATATGATCCCAAAGGACGATATGATGGTTCCGAAGCTCTTGGTTTCTAATTATGGTAAGAAGAAAGCACCTTATGTAGATGCCACAGGTGCACATGCAGGTGCCCTTCTAGGTGATGTAAGACACGATCCTTTCCAGTCAGGTGGCCTTGAGACCCCCTCCCACGATAGGGTTGAAGCAGGTGATATTCACAAATCTCACAGAGGTGTTCTATTCATAGATGAGATAAACACTCTTAGAATCGAATCACAACAGCACCTCTTAACAGCATTACAAGAGGGTGAGTTCTCAATAACTGGCCAGTCCGAGAGAAGCTCAGGTGCAATGGTTAAGACTGAACCTGTTCCGTGCAACTTTGTCATGGTTGCGGCAGGAAATATGGATGCGATACAGGGTATGCATCCTGCTCTGCGTTCAAGGATAAAGGGGTACGGATATGAAGTATACATGAAAGAGACGATGGATGATACTCCTGAGAACAGACGCAAACTCGTTAGGTTCGTTGCACAGGAGGTGGAAAAGGATAATAAGATACCTCATTTCAACTCCGAAGCCGTTGCTGAGATCATAAGAGAAGCGAGGCGCAGGGCTCAAAGAAAAGGGCAGCTCACACTTGTTTTAAGGGATCTTGGCGGACTTGTAAGGGTTGCAGGCGATATGGCGATAGCCGAAGGTGCAGAGATAACTACTGTCGAACATGTTCTCAAGGCAAAGAAGATGTCCAGGTCTGTGGAACAGCAGGTTGCTGATCACTATCTTGAGAGGAGAAAGGATTACAGGATGTTTATAAATGAAGGTTCGGAGATTGGAAGAGTGAACGGGCTTGCTGTTATTGGCGATTCCGGTGTCATGCTTCCGATAATGGCTGAAGTTACGCCTGCTCAATCCAAAGAAGAAGGTAGAGTTATTGCAACAGGAAGATTGCAAGAGATAGCTCAGGAAGCAGTTCAGAACGTCTCGGCGATCGTCAAGAAGTACACAGGTGAGGACATATCTTCAAAGGATGTCCATATTCAGTTTGTCGGTACTTATGAAGGTGTAGAAGGCGATTCTGCATCAGTATCAATAGCAACTGCCGTTATCTCGGCTTCGGAAGGAATTCCGATAGACCAATCACTTGCGATGACCGGTTCGCTATCAGTAAGGGGAGACGTGTTACCTGTTGGAGGCGTAACTCATAAGATTGAGGCCGCAGCTCTTGCAGGAATTACGAAAGTCCTTATTCCTAAAGCGAACATGGGTGACGTCCTCTTGGAAGATACATATAAAGACAAGATAGAGATAATTCCCGTGTCAAGCATCAGAGAAGTACTGGAGCACAGCTTAGAGGGTGCAAAGAAACAGAGCTTCCTTGATAAGATAAAAGAGTTTGCAAGGGATGCCAAGATTGGAATAACAACAGAAAGACCTGCTCCATTGTGATTGCAGGTCTTCTAGGTCTCTTTTTTATTTTTTATCCGAAGAATTCCTTTGCAACCTCGTAAAGTTCCATATCTACGGTCTTCAGTTCAGCTACGGCTTCCTTGAGATCTATTGGAATGATCTTATTACCTCTAAGAGCAACCATCTTTCCGAAATCACCATCTTTTACTAGATCTACTGCGGAAACTCCGAATCTTGTTGCAAGGACACGATCGTAGGCTGTGGGGGTCCCTCCCCTTTGCACATGTCCAAGAATTGTGACCCTGGTCTCCATACCCATCCTCTCTTCAATCTCTGAGCCGAGGGCATTTCCGATACCGCCAAGCATGACATGTCCAAAGTCATCGGTCCCTTTACTCTTTACCGTAAGTGAGTCTTTATCCTTCGGCCTTGCACCCTCCGAGACGACAACAATACTAAATTTTTTGCCTCGGTCATATCTCTTCTTGAGCCTGTCGCAGATCTCATCGATATCAAATGGTTCTTCTGGAATCAGTATATCGTCTGCCCCTCCGGCGATTCCTGCTACAGTAGCAATCCAACCTGCGTGTCTACCCATGACCTCAACGACCATAACTCGTCTGTGTGACTCTGCTGTAGTGTGTAATCTGTCGATTGCCTCAGTTACTATCGAGACCGCCGTATCAAATCCAAATGTATAATCGGTACCTGATAGATCGTTGTCAATTGTCTTAGGAACACCAACCACCGGAATTCCCTGTTTGTTCAGCTTGCAAGCAACTCCAAGTGTATCCTCTCCACCAATGGCGATAATGGCGTCAAGACCGAACTTCTTAATATTCGTCTCGAGTTTCTGGAGATCCTCCTTATTCTTGAAAGGGTTGGTTCTGGAAGTACCGAGTATCGTACCTCCCTTATGAAGTATTCCCGAAACCGAATAATCGGTAAGAGGTTCTACATCTCCTACTATCAAGCCTTTCCATCCGTTTCTTATACCTATAACATCCCACTCATGAGCTATCGACTTCTTTACGATGGCTCTGATAACAGCGTTAAGGCCAGGACAATCGCCACCACCTGTTAAGATTCCAATTTTCATATTTATTTCACCAATCCAGTCATGCCTTGCCTGAAGAACCTAGGATCTCCATCTTAGCCTTGACAACTTCCGTTATTGCTTCTCTTGCAGGTCCAAGTATCTTTCGTGGATCGAACTGTTCCGGAGACTCAACAAAGACCTCTCTTATAGCTCCTGTCAATGCCAATCTCAGATCTGTATCTATGTTTACCTTATTGATGCCACCTTCGATGGCCTTTTTTATCTGCTCTGTCGGAACTCCTTTTGCCCCAGGTATCTTGGCACCATATTTCGAAGCCTTCTCAAGTATATCCTCAGGAACACTGGAAGCTCCATGTAGCACAAGAGGTATATTTGTAAGCCTCTTGGTCTCTTTTAGCCTTTCAAAGTCCAGTTCAGCTTTTCCCTTAAATTTGAACGCACCATGTGACGTTCCAATAGCTGGCGCGAGTGAATCAACATCAGTCTCCTCAACGAAGAGTTTTGCTTCTTCAGGGTTGATAAGTATTGCGTCTCTCTCTGCAACAGAGACGTTGTCTTCGACGCCTTGAAGTCTCCCCAGTTCGGCTTCTACCGATATTCCAAGTGGGTGAGCAACCTCAACAACCCTCTTTGTCTCCTTAATATTCTCGTCCAATGGTTTACTCGATGCATCTATCATAAGCGATGTGAACCCATGTCGTATGCATGATAGTATCACACTGAAGTCTTTTCCGTGATCAAGGTGCAATGCAATTGGGATATCAGTCTTACTTGCTGCTGTTTTTACCATAGCTGTAATGTAATCAATACCCGCATATTTTATTGCACCTTCGCTTACAGCTATCAGTACAGGCGATCTCTCTGATTCTACTGCGTTAATGATCCCCTGTAAAATCTCCATGTTATTTATATTAAAAGCGCCAACGGCATAACCTTCGGCATCTGCTTTATCCAAAATCTCCTTTCCAGTTGTTAAAGTCATAAATCCAACCCCTAACATATCCGTATTAATGTCTTAAGATAAAAAGTTAACGACTCAAATGAACTCAACTATTATATATGAAGCGAACCTAAATATTAATGGATGTAATGGGGGGATTGATCTGTGCCAAATTTTTTAAACCTTATAAGGCTATACAGATTATTAAAGATGGATCCAAAGAGAGGTCACATCTCGGTTGGTGGAAACAGAATAATGATATCTCCTTCTGCGATGATACCGGAACTACTTGAAGGTATGGAAAGTGTTATGGGCAAAGGCGGAAGTGCCAGTGCACTTTATATCGCTTCCAAAAACCAGAGTAAGCCATTAATTGAGATGGTAAATAAAATCTTTGGGGAATGTATAATGGATACCGAGGTGGGATTCAGAAAAGTTTTGGATAATTTTATACCCTATCTCGGATGCGGAAGATTCGAACTTATAAAGTATGACCTCGAAAGCGGAGTGTTCATTTTAAGGATGAGAGATGGACCAACGAAGACTGAAGCAAAGAAGATTCAAGAAGAACCCAGTTGTCATACAGAACGCGGTGTTATGGCTGGGATAGTCGAGAGTATTTTGAAGAGACCGTGTTCAGGTAAAGAGGTTCGGTGCCAGGTTAAGGGTGACGAATACTGTGAATTTGTAATATCCGGATGAGTTTGAATTAGTTAAAAAAAGGGTTCTCAAAAAATATTAATTGAAATCTGAAAAGGGGGGTACAAGTGAGTATAAAAATGTATCTTAAGTTATTTGCATCACTTAGGATGAATTCAGGAGATGGACACATCTTTTTTAAAGGTGAAAGATTGATCATCACTCCACCGGACACTTATAGCAAATTGTACGAACGATTAACCGAAATTATTGGAAAAGGTGGGGCTGCAAGCGCTCTTTATATGGGTGCCAAAGAGTCCAGTGTCTCAGTCTACAGGATGATGGTAAAGATATTCAGTGAGGATTTTGTAAAATCCGAGAAAACTTTTGCTAAAAGCCTTGATGACACTATGACGATGGCTGGATACGGGAAACCGGAAGTATTAAAGGTTGATTTTAGTAAACCTGAAGTTATTATACGTGTCCGTGGTTTTATTACATCAAGTGGAGTGACAAATTCAGATGTGCCAGTATGTCAAATTGAGAGAGGAGTCTTGACTGGAATCGTGGAATGTATCACAAAAAAATCATGTGATGGCAAGGAGGTTAAATGCCAATCCATGGGTGATGATTACTGCGAATTTATCATAACTGGCAAAGAGGCGGATTAGAGGGTCTATAAGGAGGGTGTAGAGTATGGGGTTCCGAAAATATCTAAATTTTTTGAATATCCGTATAAATTCTAGGAATGGACATATACTTATTAAGGGTGACAGAGTGGCTATGGTTCCGACTGAGATGTTTACGGAACTGTATCTTGGCCTCAGCAAAGTGATGGGTAAGGCAGGTGCAGCGACTGCATTTTACTTTGGTGCAAAGAATTCGGGGCATGTGCTATATGATATCGGAATGAAGCTTTACGGTGAGGAGAATATCAAGTCTGAAGAACAATTTCCAAAAATTCTCGACGAACTTTTATCTATTGCCGGATATGGAAGATGTGAAGTTGTAAAAGTGGATTTTAATGATGTACATGTGGTAATTCGTTTGAAAGGGCTTCTTACGTCTAGCGGAATCAATGATTCTGACGTTCCTGTCTGTCACGCTGAACGCGGTGCTATGACTGGAATAGTCGAGAGTATAACAGACAAACAACTCAAAGGTCAGGAGATCAAGTGTCAGGCCATGGGAGATGAATACTGTGAATTTGTGATCACAGAAGGGCTGTGATGAAAAACATTTACTTACGAAAAAGATCCGGATGAGAGTTAATATTCAATATTGTCACCATGTGAGTTGTTGATCTTTTGTGCGATCACGAAAACCTACACAATTCGCACTCACCCTCTAGGTGGGAAACATCTCTTTTAGGCTGAAATGATAGTCAATTTCATGCAATGTTTTATTATGAATGTGTGTGTATTTTATCTATCAAAAAGGCGTTTGGTAATACATCTGCCATAGGGGTTGGTAGTTCTGAACCATGATAATCAGATAGAAGATCGGGTAAAAAATTACCTAAATAAAGATCAGACAGGTGTAAGGAAGGCCATATTGAATATATTTTTATCAAAGGATTCATATACTACCGAGGACGTTTTTTCCTCATTGGAAGGTAGTTATGATGTCAGCTATAGAGGTGTATCTGCCATGGTTGGTCTCATGAACACGAGGCTTGGAATTCTACGAGTAGATGTCACAGGAGAACATAATATTTATTGCCTCAAGGACGCACATAAAGACTTATTGGAGTCCATATTGGGGAATTACTGAAAGTATGTGAAGGTAATATGATTATTGATTTTATCAAGGAAACCCTTTATAGAGGTTATGAACGTCTTTTAAAAAGAGAGGTGTTGGAAGGTCCTCTTCCAAAACACATAGCCATTATTATGGATGGTAATAGAAGATACGCCGGCAAGATTGGAGAGGATACTCTGGTTGGTCATTCCCTTGGAATAGATACACTTGAAAAAGCCCTGGATTGGGGGAAAGAGCTAGGTCTAAATCAATTGACCGTTTATGCGTTTTCAACTGAGAACTTCAATAGAAGTGAAAAAGAGAGGTCTTATCTCTTGAAGATGATGAAAAAGAAGTTTGAAGATGTCTGTTCTGACGAAAGGGTTCACAAAAACAGGGTCAGAGTTAGATTGGTGGGGGATCTGAGTATGCTTCCTCCAGATCTTGTTTCAGCGATCCGGATGGCAGAGTCATCTACAGCAAAGTACAATGAGTTTTATCTCAATGTTGCCATAGCCTATGGTGGACGCCAAGAGATATTGGATACGGCAAGAAGCATCGCAGAGAAGATAAAAAGAGGAGAACTGAGTAGTGATGAAGTGTCAGAGGAGCTAATCTCGGATCACTTATATGCGTCTTCAAAGCCCGTGCAAAATGATGTAGATCTCATAATAAGGACCGGAGGGGAGATACGCACCTCAAATTTCCTTCCATGGCAGGCTAGCGGTAACGAGTGTGCCACCTATTTCTGCGCACCGTTCTGGCCTGAGTTTGGTAAGATAGACTTCTTAAGGGCCATAAGGACGTACCAGACAAGAGAGTTTGAGAAGCAGCGTAGTACCGTTAAACGAGCCTTTAATCTTCTGAGGGAGTGTGAGAGGATGGAGGTTGAGGAGTTGATAGACCTTTCAAAGAGGTTACTTAGGACCACACGCGAAGAGATCATCAGTATCGTAAACGAGACACCTCTTATTAAGTCCGATAACAATGAGAGGTCTTAGTAATTGAATACGGGCCGGAAGGGATTTGAACCCTCGACAAATAGGTTAAGAGCCTACCGCTCTGCCTGACTGAGCTACCGGCCCACAAGGCGATTCTTTCAATAGTAGTAATGTATTATATACCTTGTCATATCCCCCTTACCTCGTAGATTTTCGGGGACTCTAAACCATAAATAATGATAAATAAAGCAAATATTTTATATAATATTATATCGGCAAACACATGCCTAAGCAATGCTTTAATATACACTAGATACCAACTTATATATATAGTATATATTTCAAGAGGTTGAATGCATGCGGAAGGAAGAACTTATACAGCTTCATATGCTGCTAGCACATATGAAAAAGTATTTTGAGATAGAGGGAATGGATGCTGAATTTGAGAAGTACCAGGAATTAAATATCAGCCCTGCACACATACACAGAAGTAAAGCTGAACACAAACAAGCCATCTTTGTATTAGGGACAGAACTTGCATCGAAGATATCGGATGATGAGTTCTCCGGCAGCAAACGAACATCAGTACGAATGCAGGAATTGGCAGAACGTGTAAACGTAGAGAACAACCCACTATAAAAATATAAAAAGGTGTATTATAGCTTGGTAAGAACTCTCTTCATAATTATCGCATCTTCTCCATCGCTGTAATACATCGGTATTCGTCCGATCACGTCAAAACCAAGTTTTGAATACAGGGATCGGGCATTTTTATTACTCATTCTGACTTCGAGATTAACTCGATAAACTTCGTTTGCTTTGAAGACCTCAAAGATTGATTTGAGAAGTTGAGTTCCTATTCCCATACACTGGTAACTTTGACTTACTGCAAAAGAAAATATCTTTCCTTCCATCTCACTTACAAGAATCCCAACGATATAACCGACGACCACCCCCTCGACTTCTGCAACCAGGAAACCATTGGAGCAAGTCTCATAAATTTGAGTGTATATTAACGGATTGCTCTCATTGAACGCCTCTCTTTCTATGCTCATAAGCTGGGCAAAATCAGCAGGTTCAAAGATCCTTACCCGAATAAGAACCATCTAGGATCGTCTCCTCCAGATCACACCTTCCGATATGACTCTCCCATCCTGCTCCATATCATTCATTATTTCATATAGCTCTTCCCTACCAATACACAGATCAAATTCTCCTCTGAGTTTATATTCGATGCTGTCAATGGGCATTCCATTAGATATTACAACCATCTCGATTATATTCATGATATCTTCGTTTATATTCCATGGAAATACAACCCACTTCCAGTCATCCATTTCAGTTCCAATGAAATCAGGTTTCAAAGTTGAGGTGCTCTTGTGCTTGAGAACTGCTGTTTTTACTGAATTTATCTTCAAGTCTTCCAGATGCCTTAGAGCAAGTCTCATACTATCTCCAGTATCAGTGATGTCATCAACTAGGAGTATGTCCTTTCCATCGAGTTCTCCTACTATGGGTTGCGTTATCTTTGCTTCCCCCGTAATCCTTCCGGTATATCCCCAATGCTCGATCTTCACACTCCTTAGATCTTTGATTGATAGTTGGTCGCTTAGTAGATTACCGGCACACCATCCCCCTCTTGCTATTGCCACAATAGCGTCCGGTTTAAATCCTTCATTTTTAATCTCTCTTGCGATCCACTTGCATAAATCGTGGACGCGTTCCCATTCTAGCAATATGAATTTACATCTGTCAGGATTGTCCATATGTACCCTCTTGCATCTCTACTTATTCTTTTTTAATGTATAAACTCCCGGAAGTTTCTCTCCTGATAGGTATGATATACATGCACCCCCACCCGTGCTTACATGCCACATCTTATCTTCTATACCAAGTTCCCCAAGGGCAGCAGTAATGTGCCCTCCACCAACCACTCCAAAATCACATTCAGATACCGACTTAAGGATTTCATAAGTTCCCTTTGAGAACTCCTTATCCTCAAAGACGCCTGCAGGACCGTTAACAACTACTGTTTTTGAACCACTTATCAATTCAGTAAATAGATCAATGGTCTTCGATCCAAGATCTTGAATTGGATAGTTAACCTCGATTCCGTTATCGACTTCATCTCTTTTGCCATCTTTGTTCAGTCCAAAGTCTACGGGTAGCATAATCTTCTCCTCGAATTGTTTTAGGATATCCTTTGCAACGTCTATCTGGTCGTCATATCCTTGGCTATGTATGAACTCGAGGTTTGATTTACCTATATTCGTACCCGAAGCTGCCAAAAAAACATTTGCAACAAGCCCTGTTAGAAGGACCCTGTCGGCAATACCTTTCTCCAGTACGTTTTTTGTTACCTTGATGGAATCATCCACTTTGATCCCTCCAAGAACGAAGGTACATGGTCTTTCTGCTGTTTTTAAAACTTTTTCGTGGGCAATAATCTCTTTTTCCATAAGTCTACCGGCAAAAGATGGTAAAACAGGTGTAAATCCGACTATTGATAGATGAGATCTATGCGAGGTACTGAATGCATCATTTATAAAAATATCAGCACATGGCGCAAGATTTTTGACCAAATGAGTCTCTGCATGCTCTTCAGGCGGCCTCTTCAGACTCTCTTCCGAATAGAAACGAAGATTCTCGAGTAGCAAGATATCTCCACTCTTCATATTCTTGATCTCGTTTCTCGCGTGGCTACCGAATATATCGTCAATATACTTGATCTCCCTTCCCATCAGCTCTGAAAGTTTCTGCTTATGGGCTTGCATTGTTGTAAAGTCCTTCCCTCCGGCTCTACCCTGGTGAGACATCAAAACTGTCTTTGAATCCTTTAGACCTTCAAGTGTCTCCAGATGACTTCGAAATCTCTTATCGTCAAGAATTTTTCCGTCATCCATCGGAGAATTTAGATCCAATCGGACCAATACAGTTTTACCACTGAGGTTGATATCACTCATAGTTAAATATTCCATATAGTCCCCCAATAACTTCGATCAGATAGATTGATATTACTAGAGGATAAAAACTTTGTTATAATTTAGATACTCTTTGGACTGACTAGGGTATTTGATGTGAAGCTGATTGGGATATTCCTATATCTCTTCACTCATATCAGAGTCAGATAACGCAAGATTTAATAAAGATTATGTTTACGTTGTGATAGGAATGAGCAAACATCAAAAGAGAATTTCGGCGCCGAGAAGTTGGGCAATTAAAAGAAAGGAACATTACTGGGCGGTAAAGCCGAGTCCCGGTCCACATCCAGTGGAATACTCAGTTCCGCTACTTCTTATAATAAGGGATTATCTGGGTCTCGCAGACACTAGTAGAGAGGCAAAAAAGATACTCAACGAAGGTAAGATAAATGTCAACGGCAAAGTTGTTAAAGATCATAAACTTCCAGTGGGTATCTTCGATATAATTTCCATACCGCTAAACGGAAAGCACTATAGGGTCCTTACTGATAGCAGAGGGAGGTTAAAACTCACACAAATAAGTGCCGAGTCTTCAAAATCCAAGTTATGTAGGGTAAATAATAAGACTACAGTCAAAGGTGGAAAGACCCAACTCAATATGCATGATGGAAGAAACATCATATCATCTGATGATATCAAGGCGAAGGATTCAGTGATCATATCGATACCGGAGAATGATATCATAAAGAGATATCCTTACCAGGAAGGTAGCTATGCAATGGTAATGGGTGGTAGACACTCAGGTGAGATTGGAATTATCAAATCGATTAAAGTACTGAAGAGTTCTTCGCCAAATCTTGTTTTCATTACAAAGGGTGAAAAACAGATTGATACAATAGAGGACTACGTTTTCATAGTGGGTGAAGATAAGATCGAGCTTGATCTTAAAGGCATAACAGCTTGAATATGGATATTTACGAAAAAGTGATAGATCTCGCCAAAAGGCGAGGTTTTCTTTGGCCATCCTTTGAGTTGTACGGTGGTATGGCTGGTTTCTATGACTATGGGCCACTTGGTACCCTTCTTAAGCGGCAGATAGAGTCGAAGTGGAGGAACCTCTACATTATACAAGAGGGTTTCTTTGAGATCGACACTCCAACAGTAAATCCGGAGGATGTATTTGTTGCTTCTGGGCATGTAGGTGGATTTACTGATCCGGTTGTTCAGTGTACAAAATGTCAGGGTGTCTTCAGGGCGGATCATCTGATCGAGTGCGAGGAAATACCGGCAAAGGAAGAGCTCCAGGAACTTCTCAGGAAATCAAACGTCAAATGCCCTGATTGCAAAGGAGAACTTGGAGGAATTGACGAAGCAACTCTGATGTTTAATACATCGATTGGCCTTAATAGAAGGGGTTATCTGAGGCCAGAGACTGCGCAGGGAATATTCATCGATTTTAATAGGCTTCTTAGGTTCTACAGAGAACGTATTCCCTTTGGTGTGATCCAAATGGGTAGGGCTTATCGAAATGAGATTTCCCCAAGGCAAGGTGTCATTAGGTTGAGGGAATTCACCCTTGCAGAAGCTGAGATCTTTGTTGATCCAAGAGATAAATCACACTCAAGATTTAATGAAGTGGAGGGTCTCAAGCTCGCTCTCCTCTCGATGGATAATAAAGAGAAGTGTGTAACAATAGGTGAAGCTGTAAAGGACGGTGTTGTTGGAAACGAGTTCATTGGGTATTATATGGCCCGTACGTATCAGTTTTTGATGGATATCGGCCTCTCAAGTGATAAAGTCAGGTTCAGACAGCACCGTGAGGACGAACGTGCTCACTATGCCACCGATTGCTGGGATGCTGAAGCTTATTCCGAGAGATTCGGTTGGGTAGAGATTGTGGGAATCGCCGACAGGACGAATTATGATCTAAGTTCACACTCAAGGATATCTCAAGTAGATCTGAATGTACTCATACCATACGATGAACCTAAAGTTGTCGAAAAACTCGTTGTTAAGCCTGATATGAGTAAGATTGGACCTTTATTTAAAGATAAATCTGGAAAGATACTTGAAAGACTCAAAGAACTCACTTCAGACGATCTTGAGAGCAACCCTGTTGTAATAGATTTGGATGGAGAAGAGATCTCTGTAGATAGAGGCCTAATCAGTACCGAGACCATTGAAGAGACTATCGCGGGGGAGACAGTAGTACCTCATGTAGTCGAACCATCGTATGGAATTGACCGTATCTTTTACCTTCTTCTGGAGCACTCATATCACGAAGATATGGTTGAAGAAGAGACTCGAACTGTTCTTAGATTTGCAAGTGGGATGTCTCCTGTAAAAGTTGCAGTTCTTCCGCTCTTATCAAGAGATGAACTGATAGAAAAAGCAAGAGAAGTAGAAAGCATCTTGAAATCAAGAGGAATTCTTGTTGAGTATGACGAGAGTGGGACGATAGGTCGGAGGTACAGAAGGCAGGATGAGATAGGCACACCTTACTCGATAACTATTGATTACGATACACTTGAGGATGATTCTGTAACGCTTAGAGATAGGGACTCTATGAAGCAGAAGCGAATCGAGATATCTGATCTTAAAGACTTATCACTCAATTAATAGAAGGTGTCATACTCTGGCACAAATAACTCGTGATTTATCAGATAAAGAGCATCCTCAAGGTTCACGAGACCATTTCCATCAATGTCTGCTGCTTCTTCGTCGATCTCTTCATATCCAATGACACGTAGTATGTAATTTGCTAGGTAAATACCATCCCCAAGATTTACAGCACCATCTCTGTTTACATCCCCTATAGTTGAATCTACAGTCGGATCAACCTGAATCGAAGCGGTTTCCGATGAATTATTTACATCTGAAGCACCCGCCACATAAATAGATCCCAATATGATTATAATAAAAAATAAAAATACAGTATCTGGAATTTTGTGCTTGTTTGCTGGTAATTCTTTTCGTCTATTCAACATACCACCTTCATTTTTGGCGATTCCCTGATAAACACATAGTAGTAGAACGAGATATGATATAAATTTATGCAAAAAATGCAGTTGTTCCCTTCGAAATAATTAAGGTGGATGAGAAGTCTTTTGGAGGCGTAGACCGAGATGATATAAGATCAAACCCCAATTGAGGTGCAGAGTATCATGAACTCAGATGAAGATACCAGGTTTAAAGGCACAGACAGATACTTTCTATCCCCTGAACTTGGGACTATGGTGAATATTGCGCTAGCAATGGATAAACCGCTACTCCTTATGGGTGAGGCGGGTACCGGAAAGACGCAACTAGCATTCGAAGTCGCCCGTGCTCTTAACATGAAGATCTATGTGGCGAGGTGTAAGTCAACGATGAAGGGGGAGGAGATGTGCTATGACCATGACACTGTGGCAAGACTCTACGAGTCAAGATTCGGATCGGAAGAGACCGGAAGAGACCCGGCGAAATTCGATGACTATATCGTATACGGTCCGATAGGCAAAGCGTTTCGATCGGATGAGAAGGGTGTAATACTTCTTGACGAGATAGATAAGACCGAGTCCGATGTACAGGATAACCTCCTCGATATCTTGGAAGCCTATGAATTCACAATCAGGGAGATTGATCGGATTATAAGGGCAAAGAACAAGCCATTTATCGTAATCACAAGTAACGCAAAGAGGGAGCTATCTGATCCTTTCCTCAGAAGATGCTACTGCCATTACATCGATTTTCCAACTCCTGAAGAGATGAAGCATATTGTATCTTTGCACTATCCCGGAATAAATGAAAGGTTGGTTCAGACGGCACTAGGAATGTTTTATGATTTAAGAGAACAGGGCTTTGAGAAAGCTCCTGCGACAAGCGAACTACTGAATTGGATCGGTGCACTTCAGACTGATAATATCTCCGTTGAAGAACTTAAGACTGTGATGGAGGACGGTAGTAGGATCCCATATCTAGGAACAGTTCTGAAACGTGCAGGAGATATTCAGAGTTACAGAAACAAGATCGATGGCAGGAAGAGTAAGGATTTCTACTCATACAATGAGTTTTAATGTGATAAGGATCAATACCAGGTGAGAGGAC
>JAXHTN010000150.1:0-5060 GCA_034190145.1 Halobacteriota archaeon
CTACGAGAGATGGGATAAGATCAGTGGAGTCCTTGAGGATATGTATAATAATATGGATGAGGGTGACAAGAACGATCTGGTGGACAATATTCAGGAGGACATTAACGAATGGGAAGAGAAACTCGAAGCCGAGCTCAGAAAGACAGTGATACACAAGATTGGAATCAACGATGGGGAGATTGAGTACAAGGCTAAGGGGGAGGTCCAAGGTTACCCACTCAACCAATTCTCGATGGACGAGGGCAATGGTTACTTCAGGATAGCTACAACTACTAGTTTCTGGACAAGAGGGCGCGGTTCAATCCAGTATAACAATGTCTATGTGTTAGATGATGAGATGGAGGTTGTAGGGAGTTTGGAGGGTCTTGCAGAGGACGAGAGGATATACTCGACGAGGTTCATCGGTGACAGGCTTTACATGGTCACCTTCAAGAGGGTAGATCCGCTATTCGTGATAGATCTCTCGAGTCCGAGAAGTCCGAAGGTCCTCGGAGAACTGAAGATTCCGGGGTACTCTGATTATCTGCATCCATACGATGAGGACCATATAATTGGTGTGGGTAAAGAGACCAGTTCAGATGAATGGGGCGGCGTCTCCGTGAAGGGTGTGAAGATTGCATTGTTTGACGTGAGTGATGTAACAAATCCAAAAGTTCTGGATAAGTATGAGATCGGAGACAGTGGAACAGATTCAGAGGCACTCAGAGATCACAAAGCATTCCTCTTTGACAAGGAGAAGAATATACTTGTTATCCCGATAAGGGAGGTTGAGGGCGACAGGACCTACGACTCAATTAGGGGATACTATCGCCAGAGGGTTTGGCAGGGCGCATATGTCTTCGGCCTAACACCTGAGGACGGATTTGAGCTGAAGGGTAAGATCAGTCACTTCGAAGGTGATCAAGACGAATCTTGGTACTGGAACTCGCCCTACGCCATAAGAAGGTCACTCTACATGGACGATGTCCTGTACACGATATCTTCAAAGCTTGTCAAGATGAACGATATGGAAGATATTGACGAAGAGCTAAACGAGGTGGAGTTGCCTTACAAAGAAGACAGATACTATCCGTATCCTATCGAGATATGGAGGTGAATAGATGAGGAGGGGTCATCCCTTCTCTTTATTTTAAAATAATGCCATCTGCCTTTGGTTGTTGATTACTTCAGACCACGACCAACCCATAGCCTCAAGTATACGTTCGATAGGCGATCTTATCACCTTTTCAAGCATTGTATCCCAATCAGGTTCAAAACCTATCGGGACCTGATCTTGGTACTCAAAACAGATAACATCTGTATTCCAGTATCCATCAGGCACCCTTGATACGTAGATCCTCTTGGGTTTACTTCCTTTTCCAAAGTTTGTACCAAAGTTATCGTTTGCGTATTGAGCACCTCTTATGTGGGCATCGTCGGTGTCATAGTGCTTCAGTTCCTTTCCGATCCCACAAGGAATACCAATATCTTCCATCTGAAGAGACTTCTTTTCAAAGTCACTCGCAACACCTCTCAGAAAGTCCCCTATCTCTTTGAAACCCTCTCCCGCTATTATTCTGGAGAGCACCTCTTCTTGAACCTTCTTTGTGATTCTCGGATAGTCACTTCTTCTGAACTCGAAACCGGTGATGTCTATCTCGTTACAGGACTTTCCTTCCTTCCATATCAATTTTCCTGCGTACCTCTTCTTTGAACCTGCCTGAAAGAAACGTTCGAATACCTTCTCAAACTTAATCTTGAACCAGTGCTCATCAGCGTTGAGACTCCTTGCAAAATCGTCGTACCTCTTGTTGAGATCACTCTCAATCTTCCTACCAATCTTAATCGTCTCTTCAAGATCTTTTTTACCTACTGCAATCATACAGGAGTCGGTATCACCATAAACCACTTCGTAACCCATAGATTCTATAAAATCCCTTGTGTGCTGTATTATCGCCCTTCCGACAGAAGTTGTGGCGCTGCCGATCTCACGATCATAAAGCCTGAACCTTGAATACCCGCTGACGCCGTAGTAGGAATTGGTTATGACCTTAATCGCATACTGCTGCAAATCGAACTTCTTGTACTCCACAGATCCGTAATCATAACTATCTCTGAGCCTCTTCTTCTCGGCCCTTGCATCTAAAAGCTCCTTGAGTATCATTCTCGTAAGACCGTCGGGCTCCTTCTTGAAACGGACGCCATTTGGGGCCACAAGTTCACCATCCTTTGATTTTGTCTCCGGTGATGCATTCAGAGTCATCATTGCCATCGGATAAAGTGACATCAAGTCAAGCACAATCACATTGTCACGGACACCTTTTATGGGGTCGAGGACCATGGCACCTTCAAACTCTTCCTGCTTCTCGTTTCCCTTTGAAGGCAAAACAAAAAGATCTCTAGCCTTCCTGAGTACATATACGTCGATAACCCTTGACGAGTTGAGTGTGTCTTCGAGAGGGCAACCGGCAAAGCTTGCAACCTCTCTAAAGAATCCTGTGATATCCACTTTGTCGTTTATACCGACGCAAAGTTCCACATCTTTTCTGTTGTACTCTACAAGTTTTTCGATATCATTTTCCCATAGGTCACCGATCTTTCCGGAGAATCTTACCTTCCTCTCACCCAACTCTTCCTCTGCAATGGAATCCAGTCTATAGCTCTCTTTTTCAGAGAAATGAGTCTTCTTGTAACCGTAAAGCAGATCAAATGCAATTCTGCCTTTTATCGTCGGGGTCTCAAATTGTGATTTCTTCGTCCACACTGTTCCCAATCTGGAGAGTTTCGATGGCCTGATACCGATGGCGTTCATCCTGTTGATGATGTAGGGGGCATCGAAATTGGTGAAATTCCAACCCGTAAGAAGATCTGGGTCCTTCTCATGAATATAGTCCATAAATCCATAGAGCATATCCTGTTCTGTTTTATACATAATACACTCTTCAGATACCGGCTCTGTGGTCTCTTGTGACCAAATAAATGTTGAATAACTTCTCTCAAAACTGTCCCAAACCGTTATGCAGTATATGGGATCCCGACCGGGATCAGGAAAACCGATCCTATCGTCACACTCGATATCAAGTATACATGTACGTAGCGGAGAGCCGCAATCTATCGGTTCGATCTCGCTGATATCAATACTTGCTTTGTCAGGGATCAATATTCCACTGGTTATCCCCATATCAATCATAAACCTGGTTGGAAATAGAATATCTGCTTCAAAATGCTCCCCAAATCTTCCTCTGGTCTCCTTAACATCCGGAGGAGTCTTTGCGTAGATTTTAGAGAGGTCTCTGCCACCAATAGACCTATAACCCTCATCAATCTCGGTCACACGTGGGTCCTCGTAACCGGATGCGAGTTCCTTTGGTGTGTAAAAATATGGTCTGAATCCATGGACATCGATTCGCTTTAAAATGCCATCTTCGGTTCTCCCGAATATATGGATCACAGGCTCATCGTCGTTTATGCTATATTCCACCTGAAGAACGCCTAGCTTGATCTTACCGTCATCAACCTCCTCCCCAAAAAACATATCAAGCGTGGTGGTATTCAATCTAATCAAACGGCTATCTTTGGTAGTACACCTAGATATACCTTTTGAATAGGCAAAATCTTCTGAGCTTAGTATTGTTTTTTATTGCAATACCGATTGTCTCTATCTCGGTATCGCTCAGTACATCCTCAAGGTCGATAATTGTAAGGGAATTCCCATCTTTCTGTGTGCAGAAACCTGATATACACTCCAACGGATCATATGAATAGATATCTTGTGAAAGATCAATGGAATCTACTGGGACCATCATCACATCGGTAACCTCATCGATTATAAGACCGATCTGTATATCTTTCTGCTCAATCACAATAATTGTGTCCTTATCTTTGGTAACTTTATGTCCCAATTTATATCTTCTTCTCAGGTCAATAACTGCTGTGATATGGCCATGAAGATTGATTACCCCTTCAACAAAGTTTGGTTTTCTAGTCACACGCTCGAGTTCAGGAATCATTACGATCTCTCTAACTTGGCGGGCATCAACTCCATAAAGTCTATCTGCCAGTTTGATGACCACAAATTGCTCTTCTTGTACCTCGGATTCCTCAAAAACTTGAGCCATTTTTATTTCCCATCCGATTTATGATACTATCTGACCAATTATAAATATGTAATGACCAGATATTGTTTGAGAATATATAATTTCTTTTCAAACGTGTACATAATATAAAATAATCAGACCTTGGCGTATTGTCTATTTGATCAGTTCTTTAATTGTTTGACCATTTTTGCCAACTCTTCAGAGGCTTGAAGAAGATCCTGAGCACTCAGGGCCACGTTTGTCATACTTCCTGAAAGTTCCTCGATAGATGCTGCACTCTCCTGTGCGCCGGCTGCATTATCCTGTGCTGCTTGTGACATAGACTCTATCGCTTTGTTCATCTGTTCGATAACTACGGGTATCTCTTCAAATGACTCAACAGAATCTGCAACTGCTTTACCTGATTCCTGCATCATCTTAACATTATCGTCCATACCTATTACAGCTGCATCTATTCGCTCTTTCATTGTATTTATAACTTCTTCAATCTTCTCAGTCGATTCCGCTGATTTTCCTGCGAGTTTGCCCACCTCTTCGGCAACCACTGCAAACCCCCTACCGGCATCTCCTGCTCTTGCAGCTTCAACAGCTGCGTTGAGTGCAAGCATATTTGTCTGTTCAGATATGCTTCGTATAACATCGATTATCTTGACGATCTCTTTTGATGATTCACCAAGTTCTCTTATCGTACAGGCGCTTTCACCTATCATCCCTGCAATATCGCACATCTTTCCTTCAACGGATCTGGCAGACTTAGCACCGGCTTCGGTAACTTTACTTGCTATCTCATTTTGCTTTTCAAGTTCTTCAATATTTAAGACGAGTGTCTGGGCACCATTTGTAATCTGCATGATGACAGAGGCCATCTCCTGTGATGATGCAGTAACATCTTCAGAACTCGCACTCAGCTCTTCTGCATTTGATGCAAAGAGTTGTGCCTTACCCATCAACTTCTCTGCGAACTCGATCTTGGCTTTCTTTGTA
>JAXHTN010000151.1:0-5047 GCA_034190145.1 Halobacteriota archaeon
AGCCTCTTAACCTTCTTTGCAATCTCCTTTTTAATATCCTCATATGTTGGTGGGGGTCCTGTCCTCATCTCTTTTCCGTCAATGAAGAGTGCATCCGAGATCCCCCATTCCAGAAAGGTATCCCTGTCAGACGTATCATACTCCTCGAAGATCACATCATCACCGAGTTCTTTCGAAGCTCTCTTGGCCCTCTCATATAGTAGGTTCTGGACCTGGCACCACCCGTTCTTAAATACTGTCACAGTCACCTTACCCGGAGTCTTTTCCGGCGTCTTCTTTTGTTTTATCCACTCAGGAGGTACTGCGTCATCTGTAAAAGGTTTCCATAGGAGAACAGGTCCCATAGCCCCCTCTTTATCCACTTTTTTATACCCCTGCTTCTTAAACCACGACGCTTTCATCCAGAACGGCATAGGTATACCCCAAGCAGCTATTCCCTTGGCACCTCTACTTTTAACATCCTCTTCAGCGGCCTTAAGAAGCACTTTTCCCATGCCTTTACCTTGAAAGTTACCCCTACCTTCAGGATGGCCATGTACCCAGATACAGTTTATGAGGTAGAGGTCCTCTCCTTTAGCAAACGAATGCTCTATCGGTGTGTACTGTATCATTCCTCCGACTTCACCTGCGTCATCGAGAACAAGCTTCACCCCGAGGCCTTTGTCCTTCATCTTATTGAACCAAACCTCTTTGTGATCCCCCGCCTCCTTCATCTCATCGGACCAATCCTCAAGGCACATAAAATAGAGCTTCTCATGCTCTTCTGTCAGATCAATTACTTCCATATTTCATCCTCTGATCATATGACCATTGAATAGATTGTATCATAATAGTTTAATTTTTCTTAATGCCATCTTTTTGCAGGAAATCTCCATCAGATGCCCCGATCGACCTCTGGTGTAGCTTAAAAGAAACACTGGTTCATTCAGAATTTAAAGTTCTGTTTAACAAGTTCAATTACATAAGACCTATATATTGTAAGCATATATAGTTCCAAACAGCGCTATGATGACGTGTATGTATTTGAACACTCGCTCAGTGGGAGAGGATTTATAAGTCATATAAACGGTAGTTAAGGGGTGATTTGATGGAAGAAATCTTGTTATCTGAGAAGAAAGAAAATAAGCTTGTTTATATACCGGAATTGTGCACCGGATGTGGGATATGCAGTCAGATATGTCCTAAAGAGGCTGTGAGCATGGGTCTTGTTGGTGCGGTTGCTCGGAGAGTGCTTGACGACTACCCGAGGTATTTGAATGTGCAAAGGTGTACAACATGTGGTTTATGCGCCAGAGCCTGTCCATTTGGGGCCCTTTCAAAGATTGTTGATGGAAAAAGAGAAGTACTCGACACATACGTCAGATATGGAACAAAGAGTACAAAAGTCGACATTTCAACCTGCAAATTCTGTGGGCTTTGTGAAGAAGTATGTCCTTCAGACGCAATAGTCGTAGAAAGAAGAATTTCCGATGATGGGAGCTTATCCTTTGAAGGGTCAACTACGGTCAATCAGGATATATGCGTCCACTGTGGCTGGTGTATGCAGATATGTCCGACGGATTCAATAAAAGTTGAGAAGCCTTTTGATGGAGTCATAGAACTCGAAAAGGAGCTTTGTAGCGGATGTGGGACCTGTGTTGAAGCGTGTCCCTGCGATGCACTTTTTTTGCCAAAGGAGTCTTACAAGAAGGGCGTTGATATAATAAAGCATAGGGTTGATGCATGTATCTTCTGTGGAGCCTGCTCGAATGCATGCCCAAATAAGGTTATAAAGGTCAAGAGAACCGCGCTAGCAGAAGGCGTGCAGAAGAGAAATGCACTTGAGAAAGGTCTATTAAAGGAGTTCGAATATACCCTTCCCGAATTCAAACTCAACACCTACGAAAATCTTTGTCATGGGTGTGGTGACTGTATGGTAACCTGCCCGGTCAATTACGTAAAAAGAGAAGAAATTACCATTGATGTGGTGAATGGATCCGTCAATGTCCTTGATATCAAAGAATGCAAGGCCTGCGGAACTTGTGTGGATATTTGTCCTGTTGATGCAATAAAGTTGGAGGTTGTCAGATGATATTTGAAGATATAGTATGCCCCGTATGCGGAATGGCTTGTGATGATATTGAAGTAGAGTTGAAAGAAGATGAGGTAGTGACATGGAACACATGCCTTATGGGCAATTCGAAGTTTCAGGAACTCACAAGCAAACATAGACTGGTTGCACCTACAATTGACGGCGAGGAGGTTGGATGGAAAGAGGCGATAGCAAAGTCTGCTGAGATTCTTAAGAATGCAAAGAGACCACTCATATATATCGGTTCCGAGACATCTGTCGAGGCGATGGGTGTTGGTCTTAAGATTGCAGAACACCTTGGAGGTGTTATTGATAACAACGTATCGATGTGTCACGGCCCAACCGTTCTTGGAATTCAGGAATCCGGATCACCATCTTCAACGATAGGAGAGATTAAAAATAGGGCCGACACAGTCGTTTTCTGGGGGGCAAACCCGATGGAGTCACACCCCTGTCATGAGAGTAAGAGATCCGTATTTCCCATGGGTTTTTTCAGAGAGAGGGGCAGAAATGACAGAAAGCTAATAGTTGTCGATCCAAGACTTACAAATACAGCAAAACAGGCTGATATGTATGTTAGAGTGAAGCAGAACGGTGATATACCTCTGATCAATGCTATGAGGGCTGTTCTTAGCGGAAATGAGTTGAATGAATTCACAGAAGAGAGTTCCGGTGTCACTCCTGAGGAGATAAAAGAGCTGATAGACATTCTTGTTAACTCGGAATTTGTGGCCGTGTTTGTTGGTCTTGGTCTTGCAAGTTCCAGAGGAAAAGATAAGAATCTGGCCACACTGTTCAAGTTTGTTGCAGAATTAAACGAGCATACAAAATGTGTCGCTATGGCAAACAGAGGGCATTGCAATGTAGCTGGATTTAACCAAGTCTGTGGATGGACGACTGGTTTTCCGTTCGGTGTTGATTTTTCGCATGGTTATCCAAGGTACAATCCCGGTGAATTCACAACAAATGATATGCTCGTAAGAGATGAACTGGATGCCATTTTACTCTGCTGCGCTGATCTTGGTGCTCACCTTCCGAAAAGAGCAGTCGAGAAACTGGCCAATGTACCACTTATCACAATAGATCTCTCGCCTTGCCCATCAACGATGTTAAGTGATGTTGTGTTACCGGGAGTGATAGATGGAATGGAGTGTGAAGGGTCATTTTACAGGCTTGATAACATTCCTATCAGGGGGAGGAAGTTTGTCGATCCGCCTTTTGATTTTACTACATCCAACGAGGATACTCTTGAGCAGATATTCGAGGAGGTAAAGAGATGATCGAGGTTAAACTCAATACAGGATCAACTGTGAGACAGGGTGCCGCCGCAAAAGGTGGAAGAAAACTCACCGAGGAATATTTAAGAGAAGCGGCTTACTGTGCGCTGAATCCGAAGGATAAAAGCGATCTTGGGAGCCCTGCTAAGGTGAAGGTACGAACAGAGATTGGAGAAGTAACAGTCTTCACAAGAGTTGATGATGGTATAAGTAGGGGGCAGATATTTATACCACGAGGACCATGGGCAAATCTTATCACTAGTGAAAAAACGGGTGCTACAGGTTCGCCATTCTACAAGGGGATGTCGGCATGGGTGGAACCATCCCAGGATGAGGTCCTTGATACTGAAACCTTGATAAATACATATTATGTAAACAAACAGTAGTATGGATCGAGAAGATAAAGATATCTGGAATCAGAAGGATGATCTAAACAGATTAAAAGATTATCATGGGCATCTGAGCCCAGGTGCTGTCATAGGCCTTCATATGATGGAATATGCACGCAGAGTCATGGGGTTTGAGTATGAAGAGGATATTTTCGTTACGGTGGAGACATATAACTGTGTTCCCGACGCCCCAACTGCTCTTGCAAACTGTACAATTGGGACCAAGAGATTGAGAGTCGCAGATTACGGTAAGATGGCTCTCACCGTGACTAGGAGGGGTGATCCGATAGGTGTTCGTGTGATACTGGACAAAGACAAGACTGTGAACTATCCAAAGATCCACTTGTGGTATATGAACGAGCAGAAGATCCCTCATGATGAGGTCTTTGATGATATATTAAAAGCAGGACTTGAGATTTACTCCCATGAGTACGTTCGGGTTAAAATCATCGAAAAGAAGAATAAAAACATTATTCTCTGCTCCCGGTGTGATGAGCCATTTATATCAAGAAATGGGGAAGATATCTGTAATTACTGTTATGAAGGGGGGTATTATGAATTAGATTAATATTACATCGCCCTCACTTGTTATTCCGACTTCGAATCCGCGTATAATGAGCCTATGTTTAACCTTATCCATCGCCTCTTCACGGATCTTTGTAAGTAGTGAGATGGCGTCATATTTGATATGAATGTCTGCCTCATTTGCTTCTTTGTATATCCTTCTTGCAAGGGTTTCAAGATCTGTATTATCATCCACACTGAACCATATGGGTGCCTTTAGCAGTTTCATAAAATTGACTGTGTTTTCAGCCCTTTTCAGATTTCTTAATGCCATCTTTTCGATTGAATGGATGTTCTGTTTCGTTGTTTTAGATAATTTCGCTATCTCTTCCTGTGTGTGCCCTTTGGCCCTCAGTTTTAGTACTTCTATCTGTTTTTCGGTCAGTATCGTCTCGTTAGTCTGCATGTCTATCCCATAGTGTGGATTGAGTTAAATACTTATGGTTTACTTTTTCAAAAATGAAAGTATATTTATATATGGCCCCAAAATATGGTTGGTATGAGTGGGAGTAAAATAATACTCGCGGCAATTCTAATTGAGGTTATTTTTGCCGGATGGGTCGTCGCGGCATCTTTACAAGATACTGATTCAGACTCGGAAACACTTCTCATATACAGTGGAGCGGGTTTAAAAACGGCCATGGATGAGCTAGGAGATGAATTTGAAAGTGAGACTGGCATACCCGTTGATATTATCTATGGAGGTTCGGGACATATCTTCGGGCAACTTGCAACTTCAAAAAGAG